>CAZUVN010000022.1:0-17295 GCA_964623835.1 uncultured Candidatus Peribacteria bacterium | reverse complement strand
GCTCTTCATGTGTGCGGGCGATTGTGATCCTTCGCGTACCCGAACTCAAGTATTTGAAACACAATATCTGGTGTGTACTACTCTCTTGTACTACAAGTATTAGAATCCCTAGAAGCCGAAAGCTATAAGCTATAAGCTTCACGCACTATGATTCTCTCAGATCGCGACATTCGCAAAGCCATTGAATCCGGACGCGTAAAAATCGAGTCCGATCAGCCAGAAATGTTCTGGCATATTCATGCTTCTAGCATGGACCTCCGCCTCGGCAACACGTTCAAGCTGTACGAGCACAGCCGCTCCGCCATCCTCGACCCCAAAAAGCCCGAGACGTTCCAGGGCAACATGCGCACCATCAGTATTCCCGATGGCGAGGCGTTCATTGTGCAGCCAGGGGAGTTTGTTCTTGGTGTGACCATGGAAAGTATCACCGTCCCCGATGACTTGGTTGTCCGTGTGGAAGGCCGCAGCTCACTCGGTCGTCTTGGCATTATCGTCCACTCGACTGCAGGGTTCGTCGATCCCGGTTTCTCGGGAACCATCACCCTCGAAATCAGTAACCTAAACCGTCTGCCTGTTGCCTTGTATCCCGGCATGCGCGTCTGTCAGTTGGCGTTCGAGATGATGACCAGCCCTGCCGAGACCCCGTACAACCTGAAGGCGAACAGCAAATATCTGGGTCAGGTGCTGCCGGAAGAGAGCAGGCTGGCAATGGATCCGGAGTTTGTGAAGACCGCAGACTAAAGGGTTTTATTGCATCGGTAAGCCTTTTCTGCTTCTATTGGCGGGCTTTGGACGATTAGCTCAGCTGGTTAGAGCGTTCGATTCACATTCGAAAGGTCCCCGGTTCGAATCCGGGATCGTCCACCAATTAGGACAACTGCGGTTGGCGCGCACCACGCGCCACCCGATTTGCGCTTCGTAGCGCACCGAATTCCTTTTGAGAGTCCAGTTCAAGCCGGCTTGTTTGAGAAATGTTGGGATTTCCCAGAGATCTTCCGTGTGAAGTAGATCTTTGGCTTTCTTACTGCACACAACCATCTGCCGACACGGTTCTAGCCACTCACAGTGGTTCCGTTCAGCACTCGCGATTCTTTCTTCGAGACTGGCCTTCTCGGAGATGAGCACATTCTTCTTCCGGAGATATTCATCATTACTGATCGTCCCATCCAGTCGAAGGTCGAGGAGATCGTCCAGTTTCTTCCCCAGTTCCTGTTTTTCATTCTTCACGTGCTGAACGGCTGCCCGATGATCTGCTTTGTTTTGGGTTTCCTGCTTCTCGAGTTCCCGCAGCATGTTGTCCGCCCAATCATCGGGCAGGGATAGCTGTTCGACAATTGTTCGGGCTTGCTCCAGAAGGTTCTCTTCGCGCAGATAATGAGCTTCTGAACAAAAGCCTTTCTTCTTCGTGCAGTGATAGTAGTGATGCCCTTTCTGCCGCTGGCAGGTGATGGAGCAAGTACACTCTGCGCACGTGAGCCATCCGACAAACGGAAACTCATGGTTTCTCCTGTGCTTCAGTTTTCCCCGGCTCTTCATTACCTGCTCGCAAGTGTCGAACAGCTCTTTACTAATGAGCGGCTTGAACGAACCCTGATGCAGTTCTCCGTTGACCCGCATGAGCCCACAATGGACGGGATTCTGGAGCATCGTCTGGACGGTGGCCTTTCCCATGATGGTATTCGTCCGACTGCGGAAGTTCCGTGCTGCAAGAAAGTCTTTGATCGCATCCAGCGTGTAATCTCCGGTTGCGTAGAGCTGAAACGCTTCACGGATGAGCGGGGCTTTCTCGGTATCAATGTCGATTGTCCTCGTATGCGGATTATTGAGATATCCCGTTGGCGCTTTCCACGACCATTCCCCACGCTGCATCTTCTGCCGGATGCCGCGTTTCACATTCTCACTGAGGGCATCGGTGTAATACTTGGACTGTCCGAAGGCGATCTGCAGCATGAATTTCCCGTTTGGGCTGTTGTCGAAGGTCATAGTCGGAAAGCGCAGGTCTTTCAGCGTTCCGCAGTCGAGCAGATGAATGATCTGGCCGCCGTCCACGGCATTACGGGCAAGACGATCCGGATGCCACGACAGAATCCCGTCTGCTTTTCCTTGTTCTATCCATCCCAACATTTCGCCGAACACGGTTCGGCCGGTTTCGCGTGCTGTTCTGGCCTCCTCGAAGGAGGCGACGATGTGTAACTGCTCTTTTGCTGCGTATTCTTCCAGTTCACGGAATTGAGCAGCAATGGAAAGCGCTTGTCTCTCTTCTTGTTCACTGGATTTGCGAACATAGATGACGAAGCGATTATCCATACAACACATCCTACCATAGACGAGAGAAATTTTGCGGCTGGCGAACGAAAAAGGAATTCGGTGCGCTACGAAGCGCAAATCGGGTGGCGCGTGGTGCGCGCCAACCGCAGTTGTCCTAATTGGTGGTGGTTGTACGACAAAATTCGAACGGATTTCCAGCAACATTGGCGCGGCGGCTGAAAAAGCCGAAGCCCGGGGCAGCCGCCGCGCCGGCACCGTTTCCGTCAGAACAGCACGCGAAACCGTTCACGCAAGCCGGCTTGAACGGACGGTTCGCCAGCCGCAAAATTTTCAAAATGAATCGTCCAACGTGCATCACTCATGTAAAAACAGCATTTTCATAAGTAGTTACCTCGCTCATATGTCGCTTATGTTGGCAAATTCCGCAAAAGTTTTTCCACATCTTCAGATCCAGCATTTTCAGCATATACCATTTTAAAATTCATCAGTTGTTTCAATTGTTCCCTCAATGTGTCCCTGTCTTCATAAAGAGAGGGAAAGTCGGACACTTGAAAACCCATTTCATTAATGAGCATGGCAATTTCATCGGCGTACCCAATAGCTCGCTGTTCGAGTCTGGTCTTAATAGACACATTTTGCTCCTCACTGGACTTGGAAGCATACTTTTTGGCTACTTGCCACTCCACATTGCTGACGAACTTTATGATTTCTTCAATCAAGGGAACGGATTCTTCATATTCGGCCTCGGAAAATTCCCCTGCATAACCAGTCGCGCCAAGCAATTTGCGTATTAAGATCGGGAATTCGCTACTCGTGCATGCTTGCCACGAGGGCGATATGTGTCCTGCGTCATTAGGATCTCTTTTTAATATCTCTTGTACGACTTGTAACCTTTTCTGATACCAGTGTGGAAGCGTTTGAAAAGGGGTAATCATTGTCTCCTGATTTTTTTGTATGAGAGACGCAAATTCTTTCTTTTCTTTATCTGACAATTTGTTTAGATGTAAATCTTGCAGCCAAGTTGCATATTGTTGGTGGTCAAGTGTTGGCACTTGATCGCCAATATATGTGGGGAAAATTTTCTTTATCTTTTCCCTCGGTATGTACAGTGACTCATCCGATAATTCAGGTATAGCAAATGGGAGTAGCTCCTCGAACCTACTTTTCGGCTTTATGCCATTAAGAGTGTGATATCGCACATTTATATTATACTCCTATGATTATATTGTGTCAATCGCCTCGCTACCCGGCGAAAAGTATACAAATAAGTAATTTGAGCAGCAAAAGAGCAGTTACACATCGTCACGGAAACGGTGCCGGCGCGGCGGCTGCCCCGGGCTTCGGCTTTTTCAGCCGCCGCGCCAATGTTGCTGGAAATCCGTTCGAATTTTGTCGTACAACCACCACCACTCTGGACGCTCGTCGCAAGACGCAGCTTCCTTAAACGGAGATCGCAAGTCCCACACTAGCTTTTCGCCATCCCAACAATAGTTCGAAGCTACTGCTTTCAGCATGGCCTCACGGGAAGCCGAAGATCCATAGGTTAGAAGTTCCTGCGCCATTTTGATGAGTTCGAAGCACTTAACGACGCGCCCAATCCATTCCGTGCCATTGTCGTGCATCGTGTTCATCTTCATTTGAATTTCATCGCGCCGACTGCAAAGTTCCTTGATACGGCCATCCAATTCGTCGAGGCAGCCCATGCGCTGCGCGTCTGCGCGTTGCTGGAATAGCTGCGTGATGTCTCCTTTCACTTTCTCGTATTCACCATTTAGGGCTTGGCGGCAGCGCTTGTCGCCATTCATGCGCTCGTCGTTTGATTCCAGTAGCAACATCCGCACGGTATCCAATGCATCTGCGCCTAGCGTGATGCGGTTGAGCTTTTGTTTCAATTCCAGCTCAATACGATCTTGTCGCACGGACATCTGGCACTTCGTACTCGGATTTTTGCAGCAGTAGTAGATGTAACATTGCTTACCCTTTTTCTTTACCTTGCGTTCGGGACTCATGGTTCGTCCGCATTTGCCGCATTTCACCAAACTCCCAAGCGTGAACATTTCACGCAGTGCTGGCTTCTTTGAGCGTGCGGTATTTGTATTGCGGCTTTTGAGCATGAGTTGCACGCGTTGCCATGTAAACTCATCAATGATCGGAGGATGATTTCCGACGCTTTCCTCGTCCAAATACACAATTGTTCCTTTGTAGTAGGGATTGGTGAGAATGTCATAGATTGCAGATGGTTGTATAGCCTTGCCGCCTTTTCCCTTGAGACCTTCTTTTTGCGCCCACTTCGTGAGTTGTTTCACTGATAGGACGCCATTTGCAGCAATGATGAACAATTGCTTGATGATGCGCGCATTTTCCTCATCGAGAATCTTTGTACGCCTTTCGTCTGGCGTGATATATCGCTTGTAACCAATGCGCGTTGGACCCATTGAATTACCGCGCTTTGCGCCCCCGATCATGCCGCGAAGAATGGCAGCGCCCTTATCTTTACTGTCTTTCCATCCGACAGCGCCTTCGAGGCAGAGCATGAAAATCGTGTTCGTATCGTTCACGGTATAAAAGCGGCCATCTGTCGTTATCAATTTCTCAAACTTGCCATCTGTCAGTGTCTGCACAAACTTTCCCGATTCCTCATGGTTACGGCTGATGCGGTTTGCATGGTAGGTAATCACTCCTTGTACTTCGTTCTTCTTTGCCATTAGCAGCATACGATCAAACTCTGGACGGTTGTTTGGTTTGAACGCACTTCGCGATTCACTAAGAATAAGTAGTTCATGCTTTCGCTCATCAGGCGTCAGTTTTGCATAGCATTCACGTACCAATTTTTCTTGATCTTCCAATGAGTGTATCTGCTTATCTTCCGAGTCCGTAGATTTCCGACAGTAACCAATCCAATACTTCTTACCGTTGATGTTGTTGGCTTTGCGCGCCATAAGGATGAGGGGAAGATGTACGAGAACGCCTAGAACGGGCATCCCGCCTTCCCATCCGCGAAAGGAAGAATGCCCGCCCTAGGCGCTGTCTGGCGCAAAGGTCGGTGCGGATGGTAGGCAATGAAGTGCATAGAGTCCTTCGGGATTGTGCTTTCCCAAATACTCACTGATCGTCAGGAACTTTGTCTCGTGTCGTTCATAGGGTGGCAGTGCAGATGCAATGCCTTCGGGTACAAGCATTTCATGGCAGCGCAAAGCGGATGCCATGACTTTGATCGGCAGTTCGGGCATGCGCTGGTCTGCATCCGGCAACATCAATTCCAGTTTCATTACTGGATCACCGTCAAACTTGTACGCATGAATGAGAATCGGGCGGCCTTCCCATGCAATGCCCTTCGTCAGAATGGATTGGAGTTTGCTGTGCCGCTTCATGCGCGCCTCTACGTCTCGCTGTAACTTCTGCCATTTCTTTCCTTCCTGTTTCCAGCGATTTGCATCACCCCAATCGGGCAGCACCCTAGTTATCTGGTGCAAATAGGTAGCTGCTCCATCATCACGCGCAAAAAGGCGGTACACCTCCAATGTCTCGCTCTTATTGTGGATAGCGGCGGTCTTTTCATGTCGTTCGCAAATTGCCCTGCATTCCTCAATCTCTTGCAGATACATTCCCACCGCACCTGCGAACAATCCGAATGAATCGGGTTGCTCCTGATATTGCCGAAGTATGTTCGCGGATGGCTGCAAGGATGAGTCGCATAGTGATGAGGGTTACTTAGTTACTACTCATGTGAGCAGCCGTAGGCACTCTACATTTTCTAAAACAGAAATCAAGAGTTTTTGGCTTACACAAGACAAAACAGGACAGTCCACGACAGTCGTGGACAGTTTATTTTGAGATGCCATTACGCACCTTTCCGCTTCGACTTCGCATCTTCACTGACAAGCCACATCACTTCGAACCATGCACGAAATGCGTCAGCAATCTTCCTGTTCTCGATACGAATAATTGTCCTTTCATCATCAAACGCAAAGAGTGTCACGGTGTCTCCATACACGATGGTATCGGTATCAAACGACACTCCTTTGGGGAGAACGCGCACCGAATAATCACTATCGGGAGGAATGTCTTTGAGATATTGCTTTGCCCCTTCATTGCGCACGACCAAATCGCGCCCGCGCAGTTTGGCATCCTTCCCAAAGAGCATGGTCACGATGTTATCGCCAAACGTTTCAATAGAAGATTGTGCGTTATAGATGCCAACGAACTTCTGCGTCAGGATATCCCTGTACACCTGCTTCATACCGTCGAGTCCTTTGAGAACAGTGATACGCGGGGAACCGACGTATGACGTAGTAAGAGAGGACAGCACGGGCAATGCACCTTCAACGAGCGATTGCAGTTCCCGATACTCCATTTCACGGTCTTTGAGATAGCTAACCAAACGTTCGGGCGGCTCCGCAATGAATTGGAGCATGCCGTTTTGCTGGATCTCCGAAACCAAACCCTTCTTTTCAAGGTCACGCAGAATAAGATATGTATGGCTGCGTGATTGCTTTGCCAGCTTGGCGATATCGCTTGCGGCTGCCGTCTTCAATGACAGCAACGCGAGATAGATTTCCGATTGTTTCTCGTCCAACCCCACTCTTTTGAGAAGTGGTCTGATGGATTTATGACCGTATGTGGAAGATGGTTTTGGCATGCATCTATCATAGCATAATGTTGTAAATATTTATAGACACATAAGGCATATACATGAATATTCAATCATATATGGCTATTTGTGCATAATTTATGATTGTAAATTGATTATGGACATATAAATACTATTACAATATTATTATGTCATGTCAATCACCCATCCCGAACATCAGCGGCCAGAGGAAAAGCAGCCGTATTACAGAAAGTTTGAGCTTCAAGAAGTGGACGTTAATACCGACGCATTCTTGCAGCACATCCGTCCTACATACGAACAATTGCAGTGGGACATGTATGACACGATACGCGGCGGTCTAGCAAAGCCTACGCGCCAGCGTGCCTTAGCCGAGTTTGCGCTTGAGCGTGAAGGAGAGGACTGGAAGGTAGAGCGTGTGCCTGCGCAGCCGTACGTGCAGCCGACAGATCACGGCGATTACAACCGCACAGAACCGCGCCCATATCCCGAAGTGCCTGCGGAAGTCTCCGAGCATCCCGAAGTGCTGAAATTGCAAAAGGCCGTGGCAGATATTGTGCGCTCTGTGCGCAATGATGCTGTGAAGCTGCGTATGATTTTTACATTTACCAGAGTTGTCGCTGACTCTGAAAGGAAGGGCAATTGTACAATTGAGGGCATCCATTCGGATGGAATGGATTACATCGTGTCTGCGCTCGTCATCAATCGCGTGAACCTGAAACCCGAAAGCGGCGAAAGCTCTGTATATACACTTGAACAGAAGGAATTGTTTCGAACAGTATTGCAGCCCGGAGAAGGTATTTTCCAAGATGACGTGCGTTTGATGCATCACATTACGAATATTCAACAGGACGTGAAGGCAGAGCGTGGCATACGCGACATACTTGGTATTGATGTCATTATTCTTCCTTCCTAGTTCCTATGAAAAGGATTCTCTTTGATTGCAGTTCGCACCTCGGCCAATTCTGCACCTCCGACGAAGACGTACGGAAGGGCTGCAAGAACATGCAGGCAGGTATCTCACTCCGCGAAGAAGACGATTGCGTCGGGACATGGACTGACCTTGAGAACGGCAGAACCGATAGGACGGTATGGAATCTCCCCGAAGATGTACAAGCGCACTATTACCCGATCATGGATCGGTTCTACTCCATCATGAACGTGCGGCAGGAACCACTTGCCGAGGCCGAGGAAGAATTGGCCATCCAGCTGAAGAGCGAACTTCCTGCATTATCCCTGTACAGCCGCCATACCTGCGCACGCGCCATTGCACAGAGCGTGGATGAGGTACATACGTTGATTGCGGAACTGTTGGCCGAGGACGTTGCAGCCTACATGTTTGCCCGTGGCGTGCGCATGGTGAAGCCCGAAGCGCCGGAAGAAATACCCTATGCCGATGAGGTTTTGGAGCAGCGGTATCAATCCGCTATGCAGGCATTCAGGGCATGCAATCTCGATCTACCCGCTGCCTTGGCCGATACAAGGAAAGTGATTTTGGGTCAGTGATATGTTCGGACATTTTGCTTTCCAATCCTTTCATAAACGCGCTGTCGCGCTCGCAATTTTCGTTCAGCGGTCAGACTACATAAAACCCGCAAACGACTCACCGTGAGGTGTTTTTGAACGTTTACGGGCTGATCGCTTTACGCTCGTGAGGAAAAGAAAAACTGACGAAGAAGCGGTAAAAGGATAAGATGAAGCAAGCAATTGCTAGATACATCCTTCGCTTATGCCTTTTCCAACAGACGAACAACAACGTGTGATCAATCACCCCTTGGGACAAAGCGCTCGCGTACTTGCGGGTCCAGGATCGGGCAAAAGTGCAACCGCTGTAGCCTTGGCAGCAAAATTGCTGACTTCCAGTGATCCACCTCCGCGCATCAAGTTTCTTACATTTACTCGTGCAGCTACCGCTGAACTGGCTGGAAAGGTGCAGGCTCATGGCGCAGCAATTGAGAAGCCAAGCACCATTCACTCTTTTTCCATTGCGACTCTATTGCAAAATCCTGACTGCGTAATTTTCCCGCAACCTTTACGCATCCCTGACGATGCTGAATACGAGCTTATTAGGACACACCTTGCGCGACGTATCGGCGTTGATAAAAAGAAGCTCGACAAATTGGTTACTGAAATGGCCGCAAAGTGGGAATCACTTGTTGAGGTTGAAGTGCCAGAAATTACACCAGAGGAACGCGCTCGTTTTTTGGCTGCATGGAGCGAACATCGGCAAATCTATGGCTATACATTGGTAGATGAATTGCCTGACCTGTTTAGGCGCGCTCTCCGAGACAATGACAATCTTCGAGGCGTTGATTACGATGTGATCATTGTTGATGAGTATCAAGATCTCAACGCATGTGATTTGGAAGTGCTGCGCCGCCTTCGAGAAAGAGGGGCAAGCCTCATCGGAATCGGTGATGATAACCAGTCTATTTATTCTTTCCGTAAAGCACACCCGGAAGGTATTCGTCGCTTTTTGCAGGAGCATTCCACTTCTCACGATTACCCTCTCTCAATTTGCCATCGTTGCCCTAAAAAAGTTTTGGCTTGGGCGCAACATGTAATCAATGGCGATCCCAATCATGTATCTCTTATAACTCTACAAAGTGGCGACGGTGCGATAGATGGCACCGCTAAATTACTGCGGTTCAGAGGGCATGCGAGTGAGGCCAAAGGCATTTGCAAGCTTGTTCAGTGGCTACATGATGTGAAGCAGGTTCCGTACTCCGAGATCCTGATTCTTACACGTACCGATAAAAATGGCTTATTCACGAAGCCGATCAAAGAATGTTTAGCCGAACATGGAATACCCGTTGGCAACTCAACGGGTGCAAAGGAAATGATACTTTCTGTGGAAAATCGTAATACTATTGCAGTTCTTCGTTTGCTAGCTAATAGAACGGATTCGCTTGCTTGGTGGACATTGCTAGATGGTCTACCTCGTAATGGCAGCACAATAATAAATAAGATATTTGAATTGGCTGCTGCTGCTAATCGTGCATCATTCGGTGCTACTTTTATTGCAGAGGCAGAGGCTGAATTTTCCAGTTTCACACCCGCTAATAAGAATGCAGCGCTCACCTTGTGGAATGAAATAACGCAAAGATTAGAAGCAATTCAAGTTCCCGAATCCACAGATTGGGGCAGGTTCATTGTTGATCATGTTGCTCAAGGCGCATTGCCTTCTTGTTCCCAAGAGTTTCAAGATTTACTTTTGCAAATTGACCCACTCATTGAGGAAGGCGCTTCCTTAGGAAGATATCTGTCGCAAATAAGCCCCATAGGTAAAGATTTGCAGGCTGCCAAAAGTGGCGGCGTAAGATTCATGAAGATGGCAGGATCAAAAGGACTGACTGTCAGAGCAACAATCGTTGCTGGTATCGAAAATGATGTAATTCCCAATCCTCGTGCAGGAATAGATGAGGAACGTCGGTTACTTTATGTTGCCATGACCCGCTCAACAGAGTTTCTCTTCGTGACTTGGGCAAACATGCGAACGGGATACGGAGCGCGCAGTGGAAATGCAAACGTTCAAGGTAGACGGCAACATTGCAGCTTTCTTGATCATGGACCCGTTGAGTCGGAAGATGGCGAACAATATCTCACATCCTCAACTGGCCAATAAACGTGTTGGTATCACGACCCGTGAGATCAACGCGGTAGTCCTGCTCCTGATCGGGATGAACGAAGAATCGGTCTTCCCATGGCGCTTGCGCGCCATTTTTTTGTAAAAGCCGTGGTCTGCGTTACGCATTGACCGCTTCTGCTTGCAGAGAAACTGCACCCGCCATACGCTCGTATGTCTCGACTGCCTCGGTGCGAACGTTGTATATTTCTGTCCACCACTCTGTTTTCTCACATGCAAATCGTTTTTTTTGCTGCCTAGGAAGACGGGATCGTCCATCATTATGTTGACAAATATATACTATAAATTTATAGTAATATTAATATGGAAATTATTCTTCATAAAGATTTTGATCACTCGACCGCAGAGTCGAAAAAGGAATTCGAATTTCAACTCTGTGAAGGCATAAAGTTTGTCATGGTTCAATCGGGCGACAGAGTTGTCAGTCTTTTCAGGGGTTATCATGACGCGGAGGCTGAGAGATTGCTTAGTGAATATCCAGATGCCAGCTTCTTAGGTGCAGGAACTGTCAGACTAATTGGTCCTCAAAGTCTGCATGCAGAGTGGTTTTCAGGTAGCTGTCATCAGAAATTTGGCTACGATACACCGCAAGAAAACGCCGATTTTATTCTTCAAGAATTCAGAGAATCCATCAATAAATTGTTAGGTTACCAGTAGAATTTACAATCTGGATCTCTTTTTTTAATTAGATGAATGTCAGGTAACCTCTTTTGTGTATGCCCAAGACCATCTCCCCCGAACGGATCCTCTACGAAGACGAGCACTTGCTTGTGGTTAACAAGCTGGCCGGCGAATTGGTGGTAGCTGCCGATGGGGAAGGAAAGGAGCCACTCTATGACTTCATTCATAAGAGCTATCCCGGCTTGCGCGTGGTCCATCGTCTGGACTTTGCGACGTCCGGCGTCTTGGTTTTTGCAAAGAGCGCGGAGGTTGTGCGTCTGATCCGCGAGAGCAAATTCAAGGATTGGAAAAAGACATACCGGACTATTGTCGCCAAGCCGATGAAGAACAAGTTCGGCACCATCAACAGGAAACTGGCTGCACGAACCAAGGATGAATTAGTCGATGCGGTCACACACTATCGCGTGCTCGATCTGTTCCCGCACGCGACGTACGTGGAAGTCGATATCGACACCGGTCGCAAGCATCAGATTCGCCAGCACTTGCAGTTCATCGGTCATCCACTCATCAATGATCCGCAATATGGTGACCCGCGGTTGGATCGTGCGTTCAAGAAGTACCACAAGTATCGCCGTTTTTTCCTGCATGCGTTCAAGCTGACATTTCCACATCCCATTACCGGAAAGGAACTGGTCATTAGTGCACCGCTGCCGAAAGCGTTCGAGGACGTACTTCAAGAATTGGCTGGCACAAAAGGAAAAGTGATTAAAATTGCACCGCTGCGGCGCGACACCCGCACGCGCAATGAGGGGCGCAAGAGAGGTCGTGTGTCGACGACGACCAATGCGTCGGAGAACAAATGGGTAAAAGTTGATAAGTCCGGGAAGGTTCCGGTGAACCGCAATACCGGCAAGTTGGGGCGACGAAATCGTGTGAAAGGAAAGCCTAGAAGCTGATACGCGAAGTGTGTCATGGTGAGCCCTTCGTCGGGCTCAGGGTGACACGATGATGTTTTCCTTTATACTTTCGACATGCGCGTTCTCTCTGGCATCCAACCTTCCGGCCAACTGCACCTCGGAAACTACTTCGGGTCCATCCGTCCCAATTTGGAACAGATCGGCAAGGCTAAGCAGAACGTGTTTTTTATTGCCGATCTTCATGCTCTTACAACCGTTCATGACGCAACGGTTCTTCGGACCATGCGCCAAGATATCATTCTCGATTATCTTGCATGCGGATTCGACCCTGCAAAGGCGGTTATTTTCTATCAGTCACAGGTCCCGCAGCACACGGAGCTGATGTGGGTTCTTTCGACGCTCACGCCCATGGGCTTATTGGAGCGCGCGGTCAGTTACAAAGACAAGATTGAAAAAGGGGTGGATGCGACGGCGGGGCTCTTCACGTACCCGGTACTGATGGCTGCGGATATTTTGCTCTATAACGCGACGCATGTGCCCGTTGGGAAAGATCAAAAGCAGCATTTGGAAATAGCCCGCGATATTGCAATCAAGTTCAACAATGCCTTTGGCGAGACTCTGACCGTGCCAGAACCGGTGATTCGTGAGGACGTCGCTGTGGTACCCGGTACCGATGGCCAGAAGATGAGCAAGAGCTATGGCAATACAATCCCGCTCTTCGGCCCCGAAAAGGCGATTCAAAAGGCAATGATGGGCATTGTCACCGACTCCACTGGTCCGAATGAGCCGAAAGACCCCGAGTCCTGCACTGTGTACCAGATCCATAAGCTGTTCCTCGATGCTGCCGGTCAGAAAGCCCTGGCAGGGGAGTATAAGGCGGGCATTGCCTACGGAGACGCCAAAAAGAAGCTGTTTGAGGCCTACATGGACCATTTTGGGGCTATGCGCCAGAAGCGTGAGGAACTGGCCGCTACACCCGATTACATTCAACAGGTTATCGAAGAAGGGGCAGCCAAGGCTTCGGAGATTGCCACGCGAACCCTCGAATCAGTCTATACCGCTGTTGGATTGCGCTAAAACACTATTTTTGGTATAATAAAGAGGTTCACACAACACACATACCCCACATCCATATGCGTCGCCTGACGAAGAAAGAGTACGTGCTTGCCGGAGTGTTCGCGTTCATCGCGGCGTTCCCTCTTGCGACGTCTACGGACGGTGCCTTCGCCGTCGATCTGTTGCCACCTCTGGCATCGGTTGTTGGGCGCAGGGAAGTCATGGAACTGCGTAACGAGCGCAATGTCTTGCAGCGTCAACGCAGTAAGATCATGGAAGTATGTGAGAATCGTGCCCAGACAAACCCCGATGTTGAGTGCCCCGATATCAACGATTCGGAAGCTGTTCGTCGTTTCATGCGCGGCTTGGTGCCTTTTACGCCCGATACCGATACTGGTGCTACGAAGGCGATTATCAGCATCTTCGATCTGTCGGAAAACCAGCGCGGGACCCTGCGTCGCTTTGAGCGTCTGCGCACCTGCCCGGAAACATTGAACGACATTCTGCCAGGATTCTACGAGCTGTGTCTGTCGACGCTCGAGAAGACTGAGGATGCTCGTCCTAGGCTGAAAGGCGATCGCATGATTCCCATTGAGCTTTTCCCCGATCTTGATAAGACGCTCGAGGAGCTCATCGAAAGTAAGAAGATTGGCGGCCGTCCTGAGTAAGGTACTATTGCCTCATGGAGCAACCAATCATCCTCGCATCTGCGAGCCCTCAACGGAAGATTCTTCTTGCCGGTCTCGGGATCGATTTTGTCGTAGTACCCAGTCAGGTGAATGAAGAGGCATGTACCGAGCTTGATCCTGCTGCACGTGCCCTCATGTTGGCTCGCGAGAAAGCCCAAGAAGTACAAGAGCGCCATCGCGGTCGATGGGTTATTGGCTGTGACACGTTGGTTGTTGCGTCAACCGGCGAGCGTTTGGAAAAGCCCGTCGATGAAGCGGACGCGCGCCGCATGATTACATTGCACAGCGGTGAATCGTCCGTGGTTCATTCCGGACTTGCGGTGATGAACCCAGAAGGGATGGTGTTCGATGGTCTCAGTTCATCATTAGTGACATTTCGTACGCTCTCGGACGACGATATCGACTGGTGGATCGGCACCGGCCTGTGGCGCGATCGCTCGGGAGGATTCCAAATCGACGGCAAGGGTCAGTTGATGATCGAGAAGATCGAAGGGGATTGGTCGAGTATTGTCGGCCTCCCGGTCTACCTACTCGGGCAGTTGCTGAAGAAGGCAGGGTATCCGATTTACTCGTCAGCCAGAGACGCGGGGGTGTGAGTTTCGCCTTCACCGACACGCTCTCCGATGTCGTCGGGAAGAGCATAGTCACCCGATTCCGCACCGGCGGGATGATCGGCGTCATTGTCGGGCAGGGGCTTCTGTTCATCGTCTTCTTCAGAGAAGTGGTAGTGCATGGAGTGGAGAGGGGAAAGTAATTATTTATTATACGCATGCGAAAAGATCATGCTATTAAATGGTGGAGCTTTTAGCTGATAGCTTCTAGCTTTCAGAATGGTTTCTAACAGCTATCAGCTAACTACTAACAACTACAGCGTCGGCAGCCGATAATTCTGCAGTGTCTTGTATGGCTTTTCGTAATTCGGCATCGCCTTTTCCACTTCACGCCAATAGGCAGGGGAGTGATTGGCCTGCAGGCGATGTGCAAGTTCGTGCACAATCACGTACTTCAAGATAGACGGCTCTGCAAAGATCAGTGCGGTATTCAGCATGATGTCGCCTTTGGGTGAGCAGCTGCCCCACTGCGTTGTCGCGAAACTCAACTTCACATTGCGGATGCGGACGCCGAACAAATCATCATTGATCTTGTGCACAAGATTCTGGATGCGCTTGAGTTCCATATCGGACAGCAGCGACCACAGGAATCGATGCAGGGCGCGGCGACGAATCTGGGGACTCACTTCGATGTTCCACCCCTTACTCGTGCGGCGTGCGCGGGTGGTGTTTCCCGGATGCAGTGTGAAGACAATTTTGCGTCCTGTTGCGAGTGTCACAGTCTGTGTCTGTGCACCGCTGAGAAGCAGGCGGAACGGATCGATGCTTGTCTTCTGTCGCTCCTCCAACACCATGTGCGTCATGCGTCGAAGCAGGTTTTGAATGTGCTCCTGCTCCTCGGTTTTTGTCAGGTTCTTAGCCAAACGGATGATAATTGTATCGCCACGGCAGACGGCCCGGGAGTGCTTGTTGCGGGTTCGTTCGATCCGGTGTCTGATACGTGAAGTAGCCATGGGGGATCGCCAAGCCTACGACTGGTGTTGGGGTCTGTGTAGTTGTCTTTTTGAAAGGGTGTTTCGTAATACTATTACCGCACCCCGTTTAGCGGAGGCACCTCAGTTTTCTGTGTCCGATGCAGCTTGACGATCTGCCTTCGCGAGGTTCCGGATTTGGTCCTGACATCCAGCTGTCTCCGTTCGCGCAGCAAGGAGGTGGGCGTCCATTTCACTGCTTACAGATGCCATTTTTGCCATCATAACAAGGTCCTCTGCCTGTTCCAGGCAGGTTGCAATGGTGGTCAGAGACGGGGATGAAGTGTCACTTCTTTCTGATAGTTGTTTTACAATAAAGTAAATATATGTCAATTCTCGGTCAACCCTTACGCGGGTCTTCGCAAGCCAGTACGGCAGGCGATACGTCTCGCGCAAATTTGCTCGCGCAGTCATGTACTGCTCTTCACTACTGAAGAGTCCTGCATCAATGCCGTCGACAATTGTCATCATCGCACCGATCAAGTCCGATGTCGTCGTGTTGATTTCACTGATCACCGAAGTCGTCAGTCTTGGTGAGGTTAGATAGATCTGTTCTTTGCGTAGCAAGTTTGTTTCCAGAAGCAGCAACGCTCGCTGGCACTGCAGAATTCTGGTCAGTCGCTGATCACGATTTGCTCTACGTACCGCATCGCGGCATTCGATGCGCTGGTCCGTCATGCGTTGTCGTAACATTCTTGATTCTTTCTCCCATGACAACCGTGTTTTTTCGGGAGCCTGTATCTGCTCAAGTGAATCGACAGCCAGTTCACCGGCATCATTGAGCATCTGTTCAAAAATCTCCTCAGCGGTTTCAACGTGCGCGCCACTTCCTGTTGTTGCTCCAGTGCCGGTTGCCTCCTGTGCATTTACCACAACTGGGAACGCAAGAACGAGGAGCGATGTCAGTAAAATCTTCATGGATATATCCTACCTTTAACAGCATCAGCAACTTAACAATTTAATAGGATATTCGATTGATTAATTGAGACATTGCTACATTGTTATTGTTTGAGATTCTTCTCTTTCTCTCCAAACAGTAACACTGTCTCCACGTATGTCGCATGAGACCAGGTAAGAGGGGAGACGGAGAGCGATGCGCCGGTGAGCGGATGCAACTGCTCGGCGAGGATGCCGGTTGAGGTTGCGTAGCGATTCACCCATTCGATCATCGCACGCGGCTCATTCAAATCGTCTGCTGTTTTCGCACAGGCGATTTTCCACTGCGCATCCCAGAGTGTGGTGATGATCCACGGATTGCCGGGGACATCATGCGATGGATGTACGGCGGACTGGTAGTAGTCATTTGTGTAGCGGGCCATGCCGCCTACGGGAGTGCGGACGGTCAGGTGTTCTTCCAGTTGTTTCATTGTCGAGACGACACGTGGGTCATCGGGAGGGAGCACTCCGAGTTTCCAGACAATCGCGAGTGAGGCATCCGGTGTCAGATCGCGCTCGATGGTCTTGCCGTCCTTGCGCTTGATCTTCTTTACGAAGCGTCCGGTCTCTTCATCGAAGAGATGGAAGAGCATTGCCTGTCGCATTGCATCGGCAGCGTCATGGTATTTTTCGGAGTGTGTGTGATGGCCAAGCATCTGACTCATTTGTGCGGCGGCCTGCAGACCGGCAACGGTTGCCGCTGTCGTATAGGTGAAGATGCCGCGGTGTTCTTCCCACAGGTCGTAGCTTGCCAGTGGGAGGCCGGTTTCATCTTCGCGGAAATCACAGAGGAACTGAGCTGCTTTCTTGATGAACGTTTCGTACATCCGTTGCAGGAACTCGAAGTCCTGTGAGCGCTCGAAGTGCTTCTGCATTGCACAAAGAACGAGTGCAGTTTCATCTTCCTGAATGGGGAGTTGCGGTTCGTTGTCGCGCATCCACGGGTGCCAACTGGAGCCCACCGATCCGTC
>CAZUVN010000021.1:0-17480 GCA_964623835.1 uncultured Candidatus Peribacteria bacterium | reverse complement strand
AGTAAGCGTAGCCTCCGGCTATGAGTACCATCGATGTCGACTGGTTTATCACGCGCAAAGAAGAAGTAAGGGCGCTAGAAAATAAGCTTTATGATGCACTTGATGGAAAACCTCTTTTTCGTAATAGAAAAGGAGAAGTATTTGTGGGAATCGGCGAGATCCGCAAACCTCTGCAGGAGCTTCTTGATGAAGTCGATCCGTATCATCGGCTGAGCTACAATCTATTAATGCAACATGCTGATCCTATCGAGTACTCAGATGATCTACAGCAGGCAGCATCCGAAATGGGTATTGATCTCAACCCGGTTTTTGAAACAAGAATATCGATACAACTATGTATCGGGAAAGTATGTGAAACACCGTAATTACTTCCAACCCTTCGCTTTCAGGCCAGCCTTCGCAGCTGCCTGCTCTGCTTTCTGCTTTGAGTTGCCGGATCCTTCTGCCACTTTCTCTTCGCCAATAAACACCGCGCAGGTGAACTTCTTCAAGTGGTCGGGGCCCACTGCTTCCAGTGCAGTGTAATGTGGCGTGATGCCATGCTTCTCCTGTGCATATTCCTGGAACACGCTCTTCTCATCGCGGTGCTTGCCCTGAGCCAACAACCCTTCGAGTTTGCGCAAAATAAACTGATAACAGAAATGCTTTGCATCCTCGAATCCCCTATCCAGATACACAGCACCAATCACTGCCTCGACTGCATTCGCCAATGTTGAGTCGCGGTCGCGACCACCACTTGCTTCTTCACCACGGGACAGAAGCAGATACTGGCCAAGCTGAATATCACGGCCGACTGAGGCGAGATGCTCGCGCTGTACAAGTGCAGATCGCCAGTTCGTCAGCTCTCCTTCCGGTTTTTCGGATAGATGATAGAGATACTCCGTCGCGGCCAATTCAAGAACCGCATCGCCAAGAAATTCCAAGCGTTCGTTGTGGCCCGTCCGCCTGCTCTCGCGCACAGCCGAGCGATGCGTCAATGCCTGTACGAGCAGATCTTTATTGCGGAAGTGGCAGCCAATGGTTTTTTCAAGATTCACAAATGAGGCATTCATGTGTACTCAGTATAGAGCGTGATCGGGTAAATTGAGAATGCAGAATTAAGAATTCAGAATGACGAAAGATACAGGTTCAATTCTTAATTCTGAATCCTGAATTCTTAATCTTTTTGCACCATCGCATTCAGCACACCGTTCACGAACTTACCCGATTCTTCCGTGCCGAATTCTTTGGCAATCTCGATACATTCGTTCATGACCACCGCCGGTGGAGCATCGTTTCCATGCATCAGTTCCCACGCGCCAATATAGAGCGTGCAGCGGGAGACCGGATCCATGCGCTCGAGCGTCCAGCCCGGGGCGTGCTCCTGAATCACGTTGGCCAATTCATCCTTGTTATCTAACACACCTTTAAGCAGAAGATCTGCAAAGTCCTTATCGATCTCGCCCAGCTCCTCTTCGTTCATCTCCAGTGCCATCAAGGGCTCTGCCTTGGGGTGCTGCTCGCATTCAAATAAGACCTGCATGACAGCGATGCGGGACTGGTGGCGTCGACGAGCCATAGGAAAGCGAGAATGGAATTAATGACCGTGGATTAGGCCTTGATGCGCGTGATTGCCTTCTCAACCTTGTTCTTGGGTTCGGCAGGACCTGCATACGGCGAATTGCTGCGCTGGAGCAGACGTTCGACCTCCAGACCCACGTAATGTGAGTGCTGCAGTCTTGTTGCGCGCTTGGCACGCTTTTTCTTCGGTGTAGGTCGCTTTCCCATAAGTACGCGGTAGAGTAAGGGCGAGAAGGGCGGCTGTAAAGGGAAAATACGGCTAGGTTATCCGTTTTCAGTTATCCGAACGGATAACGGATATCTACCGTCGCTCCCCCGATAGCGCCACCATGAACCGTAAAACAGCCAAAAACAGGTTATAGATATCGAGATAGAGACTTAATGCGAGGAGAAAGGGGTTAGCCCCAAGCGCGCTCTGTTGCTGCAAACGCTGCAGATCGAATGCCAGGAATAAGCCGAATAGCACCGCTGCGCCGCCGGAAATGATCAATTCCATTCCCTGCGTCCGCAGAGCCGGAATAAACAGCTGAAACAGGCTGATACCGATAAGCCCCAAAAGTGCCAAGAACAGTGCATTCCCCCATGCAGAGAGCCCTGGAGCAATGCGTGATAAGACAACCGCAGCCAAACTAAGCCAAACTGTCGCCAAAACGGCATTCCAGAGGATCTCCGGGCCGTTCACGTATCCCGTCGCAACCATGAGCAAATACGGCGTTATGGACAGCCCTGAGAGAAGCGGAAAAGCGGCAAAGAGGATGTAATTCAGAGGACTGGAACGGGACCACCATTGCGCGGTAAAAATCAGCCCCAGCTCTGCAATGATGAATACCAAATGAAGGCCAGAATTAAGCAGCAAACCGGCAAATTGCATAGCTATATAAACCCCCAGGAGCGTCATGGCCATCGCAAAGGCTAAAAGACCGTAAGCCTGAGAACGGGTAGATGCCGAAAGAGGGACTGAATACGTGGGAGAAGAGGTATATTGCATGAAATTAGTGTAATGCTGAAACTGCGATATACAAGAAAACACTGAGGTAAAAGTAGAAAATCGCTATATATTGCTAAATTGTTACATTGCTACCCGGAAACTGCTCATCAACAATGTAACAATTTAACCTGATTTAATTGGTTTCTGACGACGCCAAATCCTCTGTAACGAATATAGGTTTATATAGCGTTTTAGGCGTTTTTTTGCTATAATAGAGAGATTTATGTCCTTCGTTGAAACCCTCTCCGCCATGGGCCAGAAGCTCGCAGCCGATGCGGTCTTTGGAATTCCTGTGCCAACGATTCCGGTGGTCAGCAATCCCTGCGGCGTCGCTGGTGGTTTGCCCTGCGGTTCTGACGGTGCGGCTGGTGTTAGTGATTATGCAGTGGGCACAATTATCCCCGCACTCGAGTATATTTTCCTCGCAATCGCCATCATCATGTTTTTCTACTACGGCGTGCGGCTGATGTTGGAAAGCGAGGAGGACAGTACTATCAATGAAACCAAGAGTGCCATCGCTTATGGTGTCAGCGGCGCGGTGATCGTCAGCGTTGCAGGACTGATAGTCCAGGCAGTCGGTACCGGGGTTGCAGGCGGCACCATTGTGAACAGTGCACCGGTATGGACCGCGCTCGACTCGATCGTGCTCTTTATGCGCCTGATGGTGTCGGCTGCAGTCAGCGCCGTCATCGTGTATCAGGGATTCCGCCTCATCGTGCTTCAGGGAAATGAGAGCGAAACGGAACAAACGAAGAAACGCTTTTTCAACGGTCTCATTGGCGTTGCGGTTGTCACGCTCGCTAACTTTATTATTGAAGGATTCCTCCCTACAAACGGCACCGGCGTTCTCTCAACACAGATTATTGGTATTGCAAACTATCTACTCGAAATTTTCGGCGCACTCTGTGTGCTCGCCTTTCTTGTCGCAGGATTCATGCTGGTCATTTCGACCGATGAGGGACTCAAGGACCGGGCCAAGAAAACATTATTTACCACGACAATCGCGATCATCGTGGTCCTGTGTTGCCTTGTCATCGTAAACTTTGTCATCGGCATCAGTAGTGCCGGCTAATACTATGCTGCATTTTCTCGCTGCCATCGGCAACTTGCTTATGCCAACCGCACACGCACAAATCAGTGATGTGGCAAGCAGCGTTGCAGGTGATCTATTCGATGTATTCGGCGGAGGAGGATATGTCGGCATCGCGGAAGCGATCCGTTCTGCTGTCCTCGTGATTCTGACGCCAGTCGGCATTTTTCTCATCGTCCGTGCGGGTCTCAAACTGATCAACAGTCAGGAAGATGACAAGCTGACAAAAGCACGAACAACCATCGCCTCCACCTGCGTGGGTCTGATGCTGGCATACGTGTCGGATCAGTTAGTTGCCGCATTCTATACCCCGGGTGGCACATGGAGTAATGGAGCAGCTCAGACGGGAGCCAATATCCTCACATTGGAAATTGCCGGCATCCTGAATTTTTTCATGACGCTTGCCGTGGTGGTGTCTGTCTTCATTATCATTATCAGCGGTCTGCGAGCAGTTTCAACGTTCGGCAAAGAGGATGGTGCTGCCATGTTGCGTCAGACTGTCGGAGGTGTCGCAACCGGGCTTTTCCTGATGATTATCGCGGGCAGCATTAAGCTTGCCCTCGGTCTTGCCGAAGGCGTCATCGCTACTGTACCGACTGGTTCGACGCCCGATCCGATTATCCAGCGTATTGCCGATGTCGTCGGTGCCGCGCTCGGATTCCTCGCGCTTGTCGCCTTCGCGGTTGTCGTCTATGCCGGCGTGATGATGGTGCTGAGTGCCGGAAACGATGACCAGTACGGCAAGAGTAAGAATTTGATTATTCGCTCGATGGTCGGGCTGGTAGTGATCTTGCTTGCAGGGGCGGCTGTGGTATTTATTCAGCAGCTCATTATTTAAAAATCAAAGATCTAAAGCCCTAAAGCTCTAAACAGGCTATGGAAATTTAGAGTTTTAGAGCTTTAGAGTTTTTAAAACTTCGGTATTCTTTCTGCATGTCTGCAATCGATCCTCGCATTTTTCAACCTTCGCAGAAGGTTGCCCGCCGTAGCCTTGGCGAAGGTGGGCGATAATAATTTTGAGCCATTCTTCTGCTACGGTCGACAGGCCGTTCTTGTTACCATTCGAAGTCTATGAATAAGATATCTCCACATATTTTTAGAGCCTACGACATCCGCGGTCGCGCCTATGAGCAGCTGACTGTCGACGCATGTCGTCTGATTGGACAGGCGTTCGGAACGGAACTGCATGAACGGACAAACAAAGATCACCCGCGATTGTGCGTAGGACGCGATGCTCGGACCCACGGACCGGAATTTGAGAAGGCGCTGGTGGAGGGATTGGCTGCAGCGGGATGCGAGGTGTTGTTGATTGGCCCGACTCCGAGTCCGGTCAGTTACTTTACAATCTGCGAACAGGAGCTCGATGGCGGCGTCCAAGTGACTGCCAGCCACAATCCGGCACACGACAACGGATTAAAGCTGAGCACGCACGGCGCAGAGGCATTTGCCGGCGACGATATTCAAGAATTGAAAAAGCGAATTGATCGTGGAGCTTTGCGTGAAGCTGAAGGTTCCGTCACAACATTTGATGCGATCACACCGTATGTCACGCATCTTGCGAGCATGTTTGCAAATACCGCACACGGCATGCGCATAGCCGTTGATGCCGGCAACGGCATTGCAGGACCGGTCGCCTGTGAGGTGCTGCGGAAGTGTGGTGCCGACGTCATTGAGCTCTATACAGAACCGGACGGGACATTCCCCAATCATCCAGCGGACCCGAGCAAACGCGACACGCTGAAAGATCTGCAAGCTGCAGTCAACGAACATCGATTGATGGCCGGTATCGCCTTTGACGGTGATGGCGATCGTTTGGGTTTGGTTGATGAAACAGGAACGATCCGATCAGCAGATGAAATTCTGTTGTTGCTCGCACAAGATCATCTCTCACGGTATCCCGGCGCACCGGTCGTCTTCACCGTCAGCAACTCCGGCATTCTTCAGACCGAAATTGCAGCATGGGGCGGCAAGCCCGTGATGTGCAAAGTGGGGCATTCGTTTGTCGAACATGCAATGCGCGATGCAGGAAGCATGCTCGGCGGTGAACAGTCCGGACATTTCTTCTGCGGCGAGAATTACTATGCATTTGATGATGCGCTCGCAGCATGTCTGCGTGTGCTGTCGATTCTTCGCGCTAGCGGTCAGACGTTGTCCTCGCTCTTTGCAGCATTTCCCCAAGTCCATCAGTCCGACGAGCGTCGTCCCAAGGTATCTGATGATCACAAGTTCCGGATTGTCGATGATGTGATCAATCACTTCCAGAAGCATCACACCGTCCTCACACTCGACGGTGCGCGGATTGAATTTGGTGAAGGTGCATGGGCGGGTATTCGTGCCAGCAACACGTCACCGTGTTTAAGCATCTGCATTGAAGCGCGGGATCCTGCAACACTGCATGATATCGAAGAGCAGATTCTTGGCCATCTGAAGGCCTATCCGGAAATCGACTGGGACGGCGGACATTAAAAAAAGAGACTGACGGCGAACCGTCAGTCTCCTAAGAATTGTCGTCGAGCACAGTGTTTACTTCCTTGCAACAAGATCAATCGAACGGACGAAGGTCTCCACCCTCATCCCAGCCACCACTTCGGGACGGCCAATCTGGCGATCGGTGACAACAACTTTCCCCTTTGTGAATTTAGTCTTGTCGTACTTGGCCTGCACGACTGGACGCTTGGGATTGTAACCCTTATCGAAGTATTCCGGTTTGCCATCGGAAGCGGCGATGTAGACCGAAATCACTCCGTTCATATCGCGAATACCAACAATCGTCCACTTGTCGGGATCAAGCCTGTGCCTGTTCCCATCCCGATAAGAGATCTCGTTGCTGGCGAGTTCCGTGACCACTTCGCCTTCCTTGGCAAAAATGGTGCATTTCCCCGTATCGGGATAGAGGCGAATGATGATGCACTGCTCATCTTTCTCTCGGAGGCGGACCTCCAGGTGGTCGGTCTCTTTATCGTGATGAGCGGCCCATGTCCATTCAAGCAACAATTCAACGTTCCCGAAATCCTTTTCGGTGCGGATCAATGCCGCATTTTCCATACGCAGCTCGGGGATTCGCATGGATGTTGGACCATGGACTTGGGCGCGATCAGCTGCCTCACGATATTCAATGAGACTGGAATGAAATGGGATTTCCATCTCCCACCCATGCCGCTTGAGTTTCGCCGCAATTGCATCCTGCATCTCCGGACTCATCATAGGGGGCGGCCCCTCGAACTGTGCGTACGCCGGTGACACTGTCACCAGCAACGCGATACACCAGACAAAGACACGCATGATCTTGTTCCCTTCTTTGCTCAACGGTGGTCTCAACGACCGAGCGTGTCCACATAGACACGCGTATGTAAAGGATTCTAACCAAAATGTATACTTTGTCAATAAATCCGCACATACACCATCTCTTCTACCAAAGTTTGTGCTACACTTTTATTCATGTGGCCCTTCCGTCGAAAGAAGAAGATTTCCAAACCGGGCAAAATTGTGAAGCAGGTGGTGACCGGCGTCATTATTGGCGGTGCCATCGGCTCAATCGTCGGAAAGAAATTAATGGATCAACACAAAACTGAAGAGGATGAACAGGAGAACGGGAATGGATTTACGAAGAAAGATGTGTAGGCTTTTACAGTTAGTCCTTTCTTCTTTGCTTCAATGAATAAAATTTCACGACTAAGTGTGGCTATTACATGTGCAACATTCTCTTTTTTTGCAACAGGAAGTGTAACTGCGGCATTTCCGGATGTTTCGTCTGATTATCCATTTCATGACGCAATCGAATACGTTCAATCAAATGGGATTGTTAGTGGGTATCCGGACGGAACATATAGGCCAGATACTGTTATCCTTCGTTCTGAGCTCACAAAAATTATCGTTGGAGCAACGATCGATGCATCGGAGATAGACAATTGTATGCTCAACAATGCCTCGATCTTTCCCGATGTGCAGCCAGATGAATGGTTTGCAAAATACGTCTGTGCAGCAAAAGTGAAGGGCATCGTCGGCGGATATCCCGACGGAACATTTAGACCTGGAAATACCATTACATTTGTGGAGGCAGCTAAAATTATTAGCGCAGGATTTGGATACGAATCTGATGAAAATGATATTTGGTATAAAGGATATGTGGAATCACTTTCCGATAAACATGCGATTCCTCCGACTATCAGACGATTTGCAAAAACTATTTCTCGCGGAGAAATGGCGGAGATGATTTATCGTTTGAAAACCGAACAGCAAGAGGCGTCCATGTCTTATGGCTCTCTTTTGGCAGCTGAGTCTGAGCCCAATTACAATTCCATCACCACAAAACTCCTCACAACACCAAGCGGCCTAACAAAGGGGTCGTGCGAAGTAAATCAGTTTGATCAATATGACGATGTTCGATATGTGGTATCACCTGATGGAACAAGAGCAATGGCACTGGGTTGTGATAACGCTGGGAAAAAATTCATCTTTGCTTATGGCAAGCTACACAGTGGACTCGACGGAGTCGAAGAGCCAATCTTCAGCAAAGATGGTAAGCATGATGCATTTTTCTATCGCCGTGGATCAACTTGGACTATGACTGTTGATGGCCAGTCTCAAGAAATGAGTAACGGTTATTTTGCCTCGTGGGAGGATGCAGAGTTTAGTCCCGATGGGCGATTAATGTATTCGGTCTCAACCGGTACATCGACACCAACGACAATGTATATCGGTGATACGACTTTGCCAGGTGCCTTTGAAGACTTGCCGGTATTTAGTGCAGACGGAAAGTCGATGGCTTATCGAACATCTACAACCGAAGGCTCATACGTCGTTTTCAATGGCATAAAAGGAGAGAGTTTCGGGTTGGTGTCTAAACCAGTGATCAGCCCCGACGGATCGAGAGTCGCGTACATTGCTTTGAAAGAATGGCCAGAAGAGGGTGAAGACGAAAGTAGTATGGAGTGCGTCATTGTCATAGGAAAAACCAAGCAAGACTATGCATGTAACGATCCTATGGCCATTGCCAGAATGCCGTATGGCCATTTTCCTCCTATAGTCTTTAGTACCGACGGAAAAACTGTCGCTTATCCCATTCTCGACAGACCAGGAAAAATGGGACAGGAGTACAAAATAGAAGAGCTTTCTACATTCCGTATGAATGTAAATGGCTCGCTTTCAAATAGTTACAACGGCTCCCTGCATACTGCTATTCCAGCAATCAATCCGCAGAATGACGAAGTCGCTTTCGTTGCATATGACCCTATTGGTAATGAGCGGTATAGGATGTCTGTTGTGCAAAATGATGCCAAGGGAAAACAATATCATAATATTGAAACGAATCGCGATGGTTTCCTTATGCAGTTCACTCCGGATGGCCAAAAACTCGTATATGCAGCTGTTAAATTTGATGAACAAGGCGAGCGAGGATCGTATGTCATTGTTATCAATGGAGAAGAGGGGCCTGAATACGACCGAATTAAAGATATTTCGATTAGCCCTGATGGAAAGCGCATTGCATACCTAGCTGAAAAAAATATTCCCCTTCCCCCGGGCGACCCGGCATATGAAGAATATAATATGCCTTATGGTACAATCTCCGATGTTTTCACAGTTGCAGTGATTGATGGAAAAGAGGTTGAAGAGGATGGCGAGGGATCAATACAATTAAACTCTGTCGTATTCAGTCCGGATAGTAGGCACGTCGCCTATTTCGTCTATGGCGAAAAGAATGCTATTGCTCTTGATGGTCAGTTGCTCCCAAATCCTTACGATAAGATTCTTACTGCGCCTGAATTCTCATCGGACGGAAAGCGTCTTTCCTATGCAGCGCTCAAAGGTAAAGAAGTATGGTGGGTAGTGCACGAGTTATAAATCGACTTTTTTAAAACCCGCCCCTCCTCTCACGTCTGCATTCCGGACGAATGAAGACGTAAAAGGAAGAGCGGGCTTGAGCCCAAGACACGCGTGTGCCTTGGAATGAGGAGACCATCCTCACTCCCTACCACGGTTGACGCGTTAACGGAGCGCGCCGCCCGTGTGTGTTTGTTTTGTGTGTTGTTTGTCCCCTGTGTAGCCGAGGAGCGCATGTGTGTTGGTGTTTGTGGTTGAATCCCTCACAGAGGAGGGAGTCGCGCGGTGGTCAGCCGCGAGGCAGGGAGGGAAAATAGCTTCTAAGCTACTCAGCTTCATAGCTTCTAATTGGAGCTATTCTCTCTCCCTGCTGTGGTAGGTGAGTGTTAATGAGCGAACCCTTTATTGTACCAAAAGAGAGGAATTTGGACAAGGGGAAATGATAGGGTAGAATCCACGTATGGAGCCCGAAAACATGACCAAAACGGCAGATTCAGGTGATGGCAAACTGGTGCTGTTAATTGGCCCCAGTGGGGTTGGAAAAAGCGTTATTCTCAAGCGCATTCGTGCGATGCATCCGGAATTCCATATTCCCCGCTCCGCAACCACCCGTGCACGGCGCGAAGGTGAAAGTGCAGACTTGTATCACTTTGTCACCGACGTGGAATTTGATCAGCTCGTACAAGATGAAAAGGTATTGGAGTGGGCAATCGTTCATGGAGGCGCACGATACGGAACACTCTTGGATGAGATCATTCCTTTTATCGATACGGGAAAAACCGTTGTGCGCGAGGTTGATGTTCAGGGATTCGTGAGCATTAAAGATAATCCGATTTTCAAAGATGGTAAGCATCGACTGCAGTCGATCTTTATTCTTCCGGAAAGTCAGATGCAGTTGATCGATCACATCACGAAGCGTTCGCCGATTTCGGAAGATGAATTGGCTCGCCGCATCGAGAGCATGGAAAAAGAACTCGCTTACGCAAAACACTGCTCCGCCTCGGTTGTGAACAGAGAGGGGAAGTTGAAAGAAACGATTGAGGAGGTGGAGAGACTGATTGTAGAAAATTAAGCTACATATTATACTTCAAATCCGTGATCACTTTTACGCGCCAACATGCCGGCAAATGGGTAGCTAGTAATGGCAGTAAAATCGTAGAATCTTCAAAAAAACTTGAGACTCTCTTAAAGAAAGTAGAAAAACGTTCAGATCGACGAGACATCCGCTTCGATAAAGTTCCTCCAAAATCGTTTGCGGGTTATCTTTATGGAATTTGATTATCTCAAGCGTGAGTGGGACAGGGGTACTGTATATGTACCAGTTTTACCTGTATCACTGAATGGCTTCCCCGTAGGACATGCTCTTGTTGATACAGGGGCAGATGCCACAATCCTACCTATGGAATTAAACCAAGTTCTGGATATGGAACTTGATAAAGAAAATGCAATTGAATTTATAGGTGCCGGTGGAGATGTATTTAAGGTAATACCGACTAAAGGAAAAGTTGAATACTGCCTCGAACAAGGTGGCTTCCGCCCTATTATTTGGAAAGGAACTGTATTCTTTGCAAAAGAACAGCCCACTATCCTTTTAGGACAATACCAATGCCTTTCGGAACTAAAAATCACACTTGATGCCCCCAAGAAAAAGATACGAGTCGAAAAGTAAGTGGTGGAGCTGAGGGGATTCGAACCCCTGACCTCTTCCATGGCTATCGCGGAAGCGCGTCTTTTCTATTTTGCAGCTCGCGCAAGCGCTCGCTGGCCCAGCTGAGCTACAGCCCGAAATACCACTCCTAGAAATGTTTGGTGGAGCTGAGGGGATTCGAACCCCTGACCTCTTCCATGCCATGGAAGCGCTCTAGCCAACTGAGCTACAGCCCCAAATAGTGTTTTATTGGATCAGAGTTGAATGGTGCACCCGGCAGGATTTGAACCTACGACTTCCAGATCCGCAATCTGGCGTTCTATCCGGGCTGAACTACGGGTGCACGGCCGCTCAAATTAGAGCCCGCAAAGGCTACCATTGCCGAAAGCCCGACACAATGGCGGAAATACCAAGAAATCGAGTCCTTTTCCTTGTATTACCTGAGCTCCACCAATTAATAAAACTCTCCTTTCACCAAATACATAACAAGGTTACCATTATCCCCATGTCTCAAAAACGCTCACTCATCGCATTAATAATCGTTACATGCCTCATTGCCATGGGTTTGGCAGGATCGCTGCTGCACATCGAATTGCTCCAAGTTGCCTTCCTCCTTATTTCCGTATTTCTGGTTGTTGGGATTTTGACCATTTGGCAAATACAATCACAAGCAAAACTTGCCAAGGTTCTCTATAGCAAAAAAGAATTTGATCGATTACAAAAAGAGCAAGAGCAGACATGGACGATGAAAAATTATCTCCTGTATTACTTCGGGTGTGGCATTGTCTACAGCATCGCAGGAATCGGATTGCTCTACGTATTCTCAACCTCCCATGCCATCATGCCTCTTCTCTTTGGCATTGGTTTTAGTTTGTCGGGATTAAGTTTGATTATTACGGGAAGCGTCTTCCGCGAATCCGACATGCATGTGGATGTCGTCACAAAAAATAAGCAGAATAAACGCTCACGTCTGTTACTCATGTCCATCGTACCTATTGGCATTATAGGTATGTACGTTTTGCCGCATATATCGACGATGTCTGGAGATCCAATGATGAATACATTCGGACTGCTCTTTGCCATACTCGGAATTGCGATGCTTCCACAATCACTGTGGAAAGCGATTCCTAGAATTGCCAAGCGCGCATAACGTGTGATGGAAGCAGCTCGTTTTCGTGGTATTCTTTCATCAATGTCTTCCACCCTAACCCTCGACGATGTAAAGCAAAAACTCTTTGCCTGGAAGGGCATCGAGATTGCGAAGACCGCAAACCCTGTGATGGGAAACGGCAATCCGAAGAGTGAGATTGTGTTTGTAGGAGAAGCACCGGGACAAAAAGAGGATGAACAAGGTATCCCCTTTGTCGGACAGGCAGGAAAATTATTAGACGAATTACTCGCATCGATTGGATTGAAGCGTGAGGATGTCTACATCACCAATGTGGTGAAGTTTCGCCCGCCGGAAAACAGAGACCCGACACCGGAAGAGAAAGAAGCATGTCTTCCCTTCCTGCAAATGGAACTATCGATTATTAAACCGAAAGTCATTGCGCCACTCGGTCGTCATGCATTGACGCAGTTCTTCACGAAAATGAGCATCTCCGACGCACACGGCAAACCGCAGCTTCTTGGTGAGCAGACAATCTTCCCGATCTATCATCCTGCAGCTGCGCTGCATAACCCGGGACTGAGACAAGCGTTGTTTGATGACTTCAAAGCACTTGGAGAATTCTTAAAAAGCCAACAAAACTAATCAGCTATGACCTCGTTGCTCTACTCCATCTCCGTCGCAGCGTTACTCTCCATCACCTCGCTGATTGCCGTGCTCTTGCGCGTCAGTCCTCTGCTCTCCCCTGCCCCCGCACTCACTGCCTTTTTCGCATCACTGTTTTTGAGCGTAACCTCGACAATGACATTGCTGCTGTATGCTCTGTGGAAATGGTTCCCGCTCAATGCGTGGGACGACGGAAAAACCATCGGGATTGCGCTTCGCCAAGGTGTCTTTTTCGGTATTGCCGTATCAGTCATCGTGCTCTTCCACCTGATCGGAATTTTGACATGGTGGATAGCCCTCCTCGTCGTCCTCGTCTTTATTCTAATTGAGGTCGCGTTACAAAGTTGATACTTACTGGAGAGGTTCCGGGGATCCCAAATCAACGGACGGTGACCCAAGATCAACCGACGGTGACCCAAGATCAACACCGACATCTGCGTCTTCTACAGCGGAATCTTGTGGCTTTTTCGTTGCGACTGGTCCGGCTTTTGCACGGCGTTCAGCAGCAGTAGAAACCGGAGCTCCTTCAATCCAGAATGTGGATCCTGGAGGGGCTCCCTTTACAGGATCGGCACGAGTCTGAGCATCCAACATCCAGTCGATGAATTCGACAGACAAACCATCCGGCAAATAGGTTTCGATCTTTGCCTTTGTTAGTTTGGCCACAGGCTCTAAAGAGCGACGGCTGATCTCTTTGAGGACCGCTGCATGCTTTTCAAACGCCCGCATGTCCGCTTCGGTGAGGGGTGCATGTCCGACATCAGGTTGCTCCTTGCCGATCGCAACATGTGACTTGGTAATAAAGCCGCGCAATTCGGTCAAAACTCTCTCGCGTACTTGTGCGGGAATTTCCCAACGAGCCTGATTCACACGTGCGATACCATTTTCACCTTTTGCCAATTGATAACGCCAATCGCGGGGGGCGAATAATCTCATACCAAGACTAAGAACAGGACGATCTCTCATAAACCGCCCCATACTCAATTTTGATGTTTCGTCAGGTCGAAGCTGATCCAATCCTAATGCCATTTTTACACCGCGTGCTTCTTCGCTATTAGGATGCATTCCTCTCTCCCTAATAATTCTATCAGCTAATGCATAAGGGTTTCTCAATATATTTTGAGCCATTAGTTCAGCAATTGGAGAAACGTCTTTTCCGTTTAACAGTCCGTCTCGCCCCGCAAAATCCGGAAGATGCGCTTTGATGTACAACAGTGATTCAACTTCTGATTCACTGAGTTTTTGTAACGGCTTGAGTGTTGAACCCAGAATCAAACTCTGACGAATATCAAAACGAGACTGTCCGGGTTTAAACATTCTATCCATCATCACTTTTTCCAGAGCTGCATTATCTGCGCCATTTTCAGTGACATTACTGACAACAGCACTCGCTTGATCAAGAAAGCCGCCAAGGAAGCTGCCGCCTGTTTTTTCATTGCTGACAGATTGTACTACTTCTGCTGCCTTGCGCAGCTTTGGCTCGTAGTAATGCAACACGCGTTCCATCTGTTCCACAGTTGCAACAATCTGACGATCATCACGATAGATATTTGGCGCGGTTAGCCGTTTATAAATATTCGAATAGATTGTCATGGTCTTCCGGAAGTCTTCGAAGACTTCATTCACTTTTGTATTATTGCTCGATTCGAATTCCGCTTTCAGTTTCCTGTACGCAGTTGCGGCATCAGTCACACGCTTGTCCCACGGAAGCTTCTGCTTCTCTATATCTTTCCAGACACCATCTTGTTCTTCGGGGGGAGTTTTCTCCCATGTATCGCGATCTGTTTTGTAATCCGCAATCAGCTGCTCACTTTCGGCCGCAACGGACAAAAGTTCGATCCTCTTTGCCTGATCGGTCGGCCAGCCATCGCTGGAAAGCGAGAGCAGATACCGACTGACAAGCTGCTGCATTTCCTGTGCGTAGGTTTTCCATTCAATAGAACCACCGTACTCCGGTTTGTCTTTCAGCATTTCTTTGCGTCCGGCATACAACGCTTCAATGCGCTTCACCAGACGATCAAGACCACCCGTCTGCTCAAAATATTCCGCAATCTGCGGAGCGAATTTCTCGTACAGTGCGCGGGTAGCTGGATCTTCTGGAACGGCATCGATTGCACCAATCACTTGTCGGATATTTGGCGGTGTCTGCATCACCCATTCATTCGTGGCAGGCAGAAACCGTGCCGTACCGTACTGATCCAGTGTTAATTCTGGGTATCCCTGTGATCTGTTAAGCACGAAACCTCGAGATACTCTTCCATTTTGTTCGATAAACTGCACCTGCCCACCATTGCGAACGCGAATCATTCCGGACATCGGTGTTTCAACCGATGGCTGACGTGCTTCGACGGTCGGAATTGTCGGCTGAACGGGAATCGATTTTTGTACGTTTGGTGTGGCAGGTGTCTGCGTTTCAACGGTCGGTCCGTTTACTCCGTATGTGTACTGCTGTTCCACACCGTTCTGAACAATCTTGATGGAACCGCGGAAATCCGACGGAACCGTCAGTGTCCATTGCTCTTTCGTACTGTTGATTTGCACCGGACCGTGGCGTGTTGCGCTGGTATCAACTCCTACAGTGAAAGGAAGATGGCGTGTGCGACGGGCATCATCTTTCACTTCAATTTGGAACGGCGCAGTCCGCGGAATGTTAAATGTCCGTGCAGACTCTGCTGTTTCAACCGAGGCAGATGCAGATTCCGTCGGAACTACTGGTTGTTCACCAGCATCTTTTTCGACGGAGATGTTTAATCCGTTAATAAGAAGATCCTCCGCTCTTTGACTAAGATTTAAACCTTCTTGGATCTTGGCATCTTGCTGAACTTGCTCTTCGTCCGCTGGAGCATTTTTCTGCTTCCATGCCAACTGGAATGCGAAAAGACTCGCATCAAGATTAATTAACACATCTTCAATTGCACGCATATCCGATACGCTTGCCTCCTCTCCAATCAAGTGAGGAATTTTTGCTTCCAATTCTGCGTATCGCTTCAACAGTGGGAGAATTGTGTCGTATGTCGTTTTAACCGTGAGGTCTTCTTTGTTTTGACGGCGAATCTCCCGGAATGCTTTGTACTGGGTATTAATACGATCAAAGAGCGAGTTTTTGCCAGATTCAATCCACGTATTTTCCCAATCCTGAAACACCCTATCGGCAGTGGATACGTTTATAAGATTCTCTGGAATACGCTCAGGAATATTCTTTGGGTTTACTACATTAGGATCCTCAATGTTTATCGCTGAAGGTTTAACAATCTTTGTCGGCGCTTCTGGCTCTGCAGCAGGCTTCTCTGCAGGCTTCTCTTCTATAACTGCACGTGGCAATGTTCCTGCGAGGTACTGCTTTACCCGATCATTCTGTGCAGCATAGCGGTTCAGTGCATCCGCTGAACGTTCCATCCACGCAATCGCATCTTCGACCTGAGCAAGCTCGGCAGGATCATTACTAACGGACGAAACAATTTTTCCATCACCATCCTTCTTCTGTGTCAGCGATACAAAGCGCTGCATCTGAACATAAAATCCCTCAGCAATCGCCATCGCGCGCGGATCATCCGGAAGATACTCCGGCAACTGCGCCATCTTTGCATCCATCCCTGGCTTGTCCGGTGTACTGAAGAGTGCGGACGCACGTGAAAAAAGATTATTAAATGTAGCATCAAGTGATTCCTTTGTAGTCATTGTTGCACGAAGAACATCCGCTGATGTTCCGAGTGGAATACGACGCTGCGCTTTCAGCCACATGTTATCAATGCTCTTCACACCGCGTTCCATTGCACCTAATCGAGCTTTACCAAGAACGAGCAGCTCACGCATGGCAACCGCACTACTTGCAACAATGTGACGCTGTTGAGCAGTCTTTGGTGGCCACAACGGGGCTTCTGTGTTTTTACTATAGAGTTCTTGCACCGATCGATACGCATCAAGAATCTCAGCAAGAGCTGGATCCTTTTTTGCGCCATCCACAATCGGCTTGAGTGCGGGCACGTCTTTCCCTTCGACCACTGCTTTTAGCTGATCGGATTTGCCCATACGCAAATCAAGTTCAATTAATTTCTCTGTCGCTTCATTCGATGTACGTTCGAGTTCGTCCGCTTTCAATGTTTCCTGTCTTGCCTCACGCTGCGCTTCAGTGAGTGCTTCCTCCTCACGACGGTATCGTTCACGTTCCCGGTTTAATTGACGTTCCGCCTGCTGCAATTCAAACAATTGCAATTGCAGCTCAAACGCCCCTCCGTCGGATTCCGGTTGGCTGTTTTGACCGTCAGGGACGGGCAAACCGCGTTCGGGTGTTTGTTTTTCGGGCATCAGATAATTATAGCAGAAAACGCCTATATTTGAAAGAACCCCGATCTGTTGCCAGATCGGGGTAAAGGGTCGTGGAGATGTCCATTTGCACCCTTATGGACGGTCCATAAGGCTAAATGGGGTTAATCAGGTTCAGCACCGTGGAGATGGGGGCCGGGATCCACGCCCGAGCCCGCATTTTGTCCATCATCTGATTCGCCTGATTCAAGGAGCCCATAGCCCCCTGAAGTTGCCCCTGGGTTGCCCCGAGGTGCTGGCGAGTGGTTATCAGTTCGCCTCGCGTCGCCGCGAGGTT
>CAZUVN010000020.1:0-17749 GCA_964623835.1 uncultured Candidatus Peribacteria bacterium | reverse complement strand
GCGGGTGCATACCGGCCGTCGTAAACAGGACCGTTGGGTCGTTTTCGGGCACAAGTGGGGCTCCAGGAATAACCGCATGGCCGTTTTCTGCGAAGAAATCCAAATATGCTTGCCGTAGCTCATCAGTTGTCAGGTTTTTCATAGAAAGTAGGGGAGTTCACCTGCCCGGCGTAGCTCGAAGAGCGAAGTCGGGTCAGTTGTGAGGCGTTTCATAGGCCAAAAGAGTACCAGAAACCGTGAACGGCAACAGTCCTTGCTTTTACTGGTTTTCAGGATCAAATATGGGCTGAAACTGGCAATTGGAGCAATTTTTTGCTATAATGGCTAGAAACCCTTATGGACACCTACAACCCTCTTCGGTCGGTCTGGACGCTTGTCCGGGTATCCGCAGCTCCGCTGATGATTATCGGCGTGACGACTGCTCTCGGTTTTTTATTTCACTTGCGTGGCGAACAGGTGATGGACCAACAGCTCCGCGAGCGAATGCACAGCACCGTGGGTATTGCCGCGCTCCAAATAGATACACGCTTGGTTCAGCAAGTTCAGGATAAGGACGATATCGGCAAGCAGGCGTACGTTACCTTGGTCAATCAATTGAAGACGATCCGGAGTCTGTCTCCGCACACGCGATTTCTCTACATCATGCGACGTACGGACGATCCATCAGTACTGTCGTTTGTTGCCGATGCCGACGCGCTTTTATCGGACACGGAACTGGATGTGAACGGGAATGGCATGGTTGATGATGATGAAGTCCCCGGATATCCCGGTGACGAGTATCCCATCGGCGATTCTGCGGCGCTCCAACATACCGCCTTCCAAGAACCGGTTGTCGAACAGGGGATTACGGTAGACCAGTGGGGCAGTCTGATTTCCGCTTACGCTCCAATAAAGAATGCAAATGGCGAGACTGTCGCGGTTCTTGGTATGGACATGAAGGCCGATGAATTCTTCGCGATGACCAATGCGACATTCTCGTTGGTTGCCGTACTTCTCGTCGTGCTTGTTGGAACGCTGCTTGCGGTGTACATCCTCTTCATGGTCCGAGCTCGACACGTCGAGACCCTGGAAGAACTGGATACCGAACGGACGGCGTTGCTTGATCTTGCGACGCATCAACTTGGGATGCCGCTGGCAACTTTCCGCTGGTGGCTCGAGATTCTGAAAGAGAGAGATAACGGAACATTCTGTAAACGTGGTGATGTCTGCGACCAGTTACAGGAAGGCATCAATCGCATGGATAGCATCATTCGCGGTTTGCAGAGAGCGGGTAACCTAAAAGAAGAGGAGTTTCTCCATTCTAATGCGCGCTCGTCTGTGGCGGCTGTGACCAAATCAGTTCAGGGGGAATTGAAGAAAGCAGTCACGCTGCGTCATCAGACTATTCGTATTGCCATTCCCAAGAGCCTGCCCGCCGTTCGTATTGATGCAAACCTGTTTGCCGGCATGCTCCGCGAATTACTGGAGAATGCTTCATTTTACTCTCCGCAAAAATCGACGATTGAGCTGCGCGCTCGCGCACTCCGCGGCAGTATCGAAATCAGCGTCGCCGATCACGGTTATGGTATTCCCAAGGCAGATCTTCCACGTATTTTCCAGCAGTTCAAACGGGGGTCCAACGCATCAAAATACAAACCTGCCGGAAACGGACTCGGTCTGTACATCGTCCGGCGCATTGTTGAACGTGCACGGGGAAAAATCCGCATTCAGAGTGAGTTGAATAAAGGAACAACCGTTACTGTTCTTCTCCCTGCTGCCGCATGACGTTTCGTGGCAACACCCGCATCTGGCCTGTCTTCCTCAGCTCGCTCATTGTTGCAGGTGTCATTGCGCTGACGGGTGTTTACTTCTTCATGCGGGCGCAGAACGTTCTGCAAGATCAGCTTCGCAATCGCCTTGTTGTCATTGCTGGATCTGCCGCTCTGTCGGTGGATGGCGATACGCTCGATCGCATTCAAGGTGCAGCGGATATCAACAGTCCCGACTACCGTGAGACGATTGATCGTCTGCAGAAACTGCGCGAAGCGACAGGTGTCCGGTTTATCTACATCATGCGCCGCACCAGCGATGCGACTGTGCTGGAATTTGTCGCTGACGCAGATGCCGCGCTCACACCCGAACAGTTGGATGTGAACGGCAATGGTACGGTCGACCCCGACGAGGAGCCTGGGTATCCCGGTGATTTCTACGATGTATCGGAATCTCCCATGCTGCGCGATGTTGCGTTTACACAGGCCGTCGCCGACACCGATGTCACCGTTGACCAATGGGGGACGCTGGTCTCCGGGTATGCACCCATCTATCGACGCGACGGAACAGTCAGTGCCGTCATTGGCGTCGACTACCGTGCCGAGGATTTTTACCGCATGTCGCAGAGGATTTTTTCGTCCGATGCACTTGTTGTTGTGTTAGTACTGGCTGCCGCCGCTGCAGGTTCCATTGTGCTCTTCTGGGAGCGACGTCGCATTCTCACACTTAAACGTATCAACAGTGAACGCTCGGGACTGCTGCGTCTGACGTTTCATCAGCTTGGTGAACCGCTGACAATTATGAAGTGGTCACTGGAAACCCTTCGCGACGAGACCGATGATCACGAACTCAAGCACTTGGTCGATGACCATGTGAAATGCATGGACGAAGGACTCGGTCGTCTCAACAGCATTATCGATACGCTTCAGCTTGCGGAAAAAATCGATCTCGACACGCTCGAGTATTTGCCGGTTCCGGGTTCCCTGCGCGCACTGATCGACAATATGTTGAACGAGTGGGATTCCAGTCTGCATGCGCACGACATCAAACTGACGTTCGTGATGGACGAAGAAATTGTGATGCCCATCGACGCCAATTTGCTGCAGCTCGTGTTGCGTCAGTTGATTGTCAATGCGATTGAATATTCCAAAGATCATTCAACCATTCAGCTGCGCGTCTTCAAAAATCATAACGATGTCGAAGTCGCCATCGAAGATCACGGCTGCGGCATTCCAGAGAAAGACATGGAACACCTTTTCGAAAAGTATCGCCGTGCCAGTAACGCTCATCTCAGCAAACCGGACGGCAACGGTCTTGGTCTCTACATAGCCAAGGGCATCATCGGAAAAGCTGGTGGACAGATGTGGGTCGAGAGCGTTGAAGGCAAAGGCACGACAGTCCACTTTACCCTACCGCTCGCGTAATCACGCATCCGCGTGCACAGTCTCTTCCACTTCTTTAAAGTCGAACTTATTCAACTTCGACCAGATCCAGAAGTAGCCGACTACCGCTGCGACGATATTACCTGCAGCAATCGATGCCCAGATGGCGATGATCGGGAACCCGAGTACGATGGTCAAGACGTAGGACAACGGAAGTGAGATGACAATGAAACGCAGGAACATGATCCAGAATCCCGGCCACGATTTGCCGATCGCCTGGAACGCGCTGGCTTCCACCATCATCGCTGCCAGGAAGAAGTAGCTGAACGAGACGACGCGCATGTACTGCAACGCGTAGTCCGTCACGACGGGGTCCGTTGTGAATGCACTGACAATTTGAGAGGCGAACAGAGCGACGATAATACCCAAGCAAAGCGCAATGATTGATGAATACATCAGGGCAGTGCGCAAAATCTGCTTCGCTCGATCGAGTTTCTCCGCGCCGATGTTCTGTCCCATCATCGCCATGGCACCGAAGCCGAATCCGACAGCCGGCAGATACGCGAAGAACTCGATGCGGAATCCCAGGCTCATCGCAATTGCTCCAGCTTCTTGAAATGCCCGTCCGCTGACCAGCGTCAGTACCGCTAGACCGATCGGGTTGATGATCTGCGTGATGGCCGCCGGTAAACCGATCTGCAACACTTTCTTCACGGACTCCCAGCGGAAGCTGAGGTTCCTGAAATGGAACTGCACAGAGCGCTTCGGGCGTGAGAGTGCATACAGCGCGACGACAATGAAGACCGCCTGCGAAATGAGTGTCGCGTATGCCGCACCGGAAATGCCCAATGCCGGTGCGCCCCACCAGCCGAAAATTAATACGGGGTCCATGACGGTATTGACCAGCGTCGAGAGTGCGAACAATTTTGTCAGCGTGAATGTGTCGCCCTGTGCGTTAAAGGCGAACATGATGGTGACAAGAATGAAGAACAAGACCGATCCTGCCGCGGTAATGGTGAAGTACTCCAATGCCGGCTGGAAAATGTCGCCGCTGGCACCGGATATAGCGAGCAGGGGATTGCGGAACACGAGCGCGATGACCGTGAAGAAGAGCGCGACGATCGTCATCAATACAAACGACTGTCCCAGCACGCGCTCGGCACCCTTCTTATTCTTTGCTCCAATGTCCATCGACATCACCACACCCGATCCGATCGTGACGCCGAACCCCAGCGAGATCATCAGAAACAGCGTGATCTGCGAAATACTGACCGCGGCAATCGCCTCCGGCGAGAGCTTGCTGACCCAATACGCGTCGACGAGGTTATACAGCGTATAGAAGAACACCGAGAGCATCATCGGCCACGAGAGAGACCAGAGTTGTTTGCCAATAGGGCCTTTCGTCAGGTCTGTTCCGGTGTGCTCTGTGTGGTCCATAAGGGAAAAAGTGGAGGAAATGAAGATGGAGTATATCCAGACGGATGAGTAGTGCAACAGTGGCATATTCTTCTGATATTCTTTCTGCATGCGTGCCAAGCCCGTCACTGTCGAAGTTGATGACCTGATGCAGAAAGCAACGTACGTGTTAACCGAACCGGAAGGAAAAAATTTCGATCCACGGTTCAAGCCAGACCTGACCCCCAAGCAGATGTTGGAGCTGGGTGTCTTTGGCGGGAAGTACATGACCGATTGCCGCGATGAATTCCCGAAAGATTGGTTTACGAACGCAAAGCTCTGTCCGGAGAAGCATGATCCGAAGATTAACCTTTTTGGCGTGAACGCGAGTCAGCCCCTTTCTGTATGGAAGAAGAAAGGATGGATACATCCGGCAGATCCGCGCGGATGGTTCCAGTGGTACTGTCGGTATTACATGGGGCGGAGAATGGGGGAGGAAGATGAACGGCAGATCAAACGCTGGCTCGCTATCAAACGGCACATTATGCAGATCAAAAAGAACTGTGCGCCGGGAGATCTCTCATGCCGCAGACGTCAGCGACAGGCGGTGCTACATTGGGGGTATGATGCGAGGAAAATATAAAAAAAGTGCAATTTCGATGCAATATGATTTTTTGCGTATTTTTGATACAATTTTACTGAATGAGGCTCAACACTTTTGTCCCCGGCTTCGTGGCAGGCGTGCTCGTCGGTTTGATCATCATGGCTTTTTCAGCTGCAAATTCATTCATGCTGGTACAGGACAAGTTAACGATGTACATAGACATGAATAATGCAAAATTGAGACAACTTGCTCAGCTTCGTAGAATAAACCAGCAACTAGAAGCGGCGGATACCTACGAATTCATGCAGGAGCAGCGGATAGTGAATTTGGCAGAATCAAAAAAGATGGCAGAAGCTTTCACGTCTTTTGATGGTGAGGTTACGCAATACAGAAACGAGGAGTTAGGATTCACGATGTCGTATCCCGCATCATGGGGAGAGTTGAATATCAGCATCCAGACACCCGAAAGTTCAGAGTGGGTACGAGAAGGCAAAATACTGCGAGCAGGTTTCACTCACCAAGAAATTTCTTTCGGCGCCTACTCTGCTGATTATGAAGACAACGGTCGCGGTTTTAGCACTGCTGAGTCAATTTTCGCCACGTCGAATCCCGAAGCCGGTAATCCGGCGATGGATCAGGCAAAGCCCGATAATATTCGTGTGCTGAAGTCCGGTGAAAAAGTGTACACATGGTATGCATGGGATGTGGGATGGGAAACCGGCGAAACTCGATTCGGCATAAAGGTACCCCTTCTTCATCCTGATATTCCGGCAATGGGTATTGCAGGTCCCATTTCCAATGATGTGCTGTCGGAGGAAGAAATTGCAGGATTCTTGGAGATGGCTCGCACATTCGAATTGATTAAATAAGAGAGGAATTCGTGACACATTCGCATAGTTTGCATACACTTTCCCTGTGAGTCCGAAATCGATTTCCGATGGCGTGGCGCACAAACTTCCTGCAGATTTGCGTAAAGCACTGACAGCGGACAAGGCTGCACTGGAAAAATGGGAAGACATCACACCACTCGCACGCAATGAGTGGATTTGTTGGGTGGAGTCGGTGAAGCAGGAAGAAACGCGACAGGACCATGTACGACGAGTCTGTTCAGAGCTGAAGGAAGGAATGCGACGGCCATGTTGCTGGATGGGATGTGTTCATCGAAAAGACAAACCGCTCAGCGCGACGCAGAAGTGGATACTGGAGAAGAAGGGGGCGAAGTAGAAGTATCGAGGCCTTCGTGCTACAGTTTTGCCGTGAAATCTTTAGTAAAGACATTTATTCTCATTGCGCTTAGTGGATTAGCCCTCTCGGTGTCTACGACCGCCGTGTGGATTTATGTGAACCGCGATGTGGATGGATTGGTTTTTGGTCAGGTGGTGAGTGCAGGGCCAACGGTCATTTTGGTGGAAGATAGGGCGCAGCGTGTGACGACCGTGACCGTCACACCTCAAACGATTGTCGCGGATAGGCTCAAAGTATTATCTGCGTCCGATATTGTCGCAGGGGAGTTTGTGCAGGTGGCGGGTAAACGCATCGGTAAAAATAAAGTCGAAGCAAAAACCATTCGACTCATGCGTTCGCCGCGCGGTAGCCCTTCTTCCAGACCCGATGAAGTCGAAGAATAAAAAGAGATTAGTCGGCTTTTTGACCATAGCTGGCACCATCGCCTTGTCGTTTACGCTTGTGTCGATTCCCACCGATACGCTTCTGCGCGTGATTGGAACAAACAATGCCTATGTATTCATGTATGTGATTGCAGTACTTGGAAGCATCACGACATTCGCCAGCATCCCCTACCCACTTATTCTGATTAGCTTGGTCTCGGGTGGATTAAACCCACTGTTGGCAGGTGCTGTCACCGCGCTCGGCGTCAGTACATCCGATACCTGCACCTTCTTTGCGGCACGCAGAGGGCGAGCGTTGCTTCCTCAGAACGTATCGACATCGCTCACAAAATTCGCAGCATGGCTTCATCGTCATCCCAAAATTCTCACGCCGTGTCTTGCGCTGTACGGAACACTGTCTCCGCTTTCCAACGACTTCGCGGTTATTTCTCTCTCGTTGATGAAATACCGGTACTGGCAGGTTGTACCGGTACTTGCCGTGGGAAACATGATTTATAACATCAGCGTCGCGTTCTTAGGTGTGTACGCGTACGACTGGGTTATTGCCTATTTTTCCTGATTAAGTCACTTCTTCGATTTGTCCTTACGGGGAAACGTGCAACATTCCCATCATGCCGTTACTCAGATGTTCTGCAATATGACAGTGGAACATCCAGTCACCGGGGTTGGAAATGTCCAGCAGAATATCGACCGTGTGTCCCGCGGGGACAAGCGTCGTATCTTTCCAGACAAAGTTGTCGTTCTTCACGCCGTTGTCCGACAGTACTAGGAAGCGCTGACCGTGGAAGTGGATTGGATGCTGCATAGGATGCGGCGAATCTTTTTCATTCACGATGCGGATTTTCAGCTTGTCGCCGACTTTTGCCGTCCATGCAAGATCCTCATTCGACTTACCTGTCTCCGGGTCTAACAACCTCCACTGCATCATGTTTCCCATCGGCATCGTGTTCATGGCGCTGTCTTCCCATTCGATGCCGTCTGCGGGGATTCCCCCCATCATGTTTCCCATGCCCCCGTGCATCGACATGGTCAGCGCGAGTGTGTGATCGACCTCTTTGTTGAACGACGACCGGAAGGGGTCAATGCTTGCGATGACATCTGCGCTCGTCCGCAGTTTCTTGAACGCTGGCAATCGGTCTCCTCCGACCACACCGCCGACGATCTCCGCTGACAGAACAGGGACGGGATTCGCAGGATCATCTGCCTCTACCAATGTGACAGTGCGCGTTCCAGGATCTCCGCGGTTCACGCCGTCATCCCAGAAGTACACTTCGGCAATGACACGCTCAGACGGTGCAAGTGTGAAACTGTCGGTCATGAATTCTTTTTCGTAACGGCCACTGTCTCCGCCGACGATTTTCAGCAAACTTCCCTGCGGCTGTACAAGGCGATAGGTGCGCGTGTTCGATGCATTCACCATTGAAAATCGGACGACCATTCCCAGTCCCGCTTTCACCGGCCGCGGGGTATCGCCGTTGACGAGGAATACATTACCGAAGCGTCCCATCAGCGTGCGGTCTGCGGTGTCCGATCCGTATGGCACGGGCGTGCCGTCATCATTCAGAAGAATATCGTCGAGAATAACAGTCTGCTCCTCATCGACAGACGCGTATGCATCGTTTTTCTCGGGTTTCACATGAATGACGCCATAGAGCCCCATGTCCTGCTGAATATCTTCGCGGACGTGCGGGTGGTACCAGTAGATGCCTTCGTCCGGCACCGTGATGGTGTAGGTGAAGCTGCCGTTCGGCTCAATCGCCTGCTGTGTCATGCCGACTGCGCCGTCCGATGCATTATCCAGACGCAGGCCGTGCCAGTGGATGGCGGTGGGAAGATCCATGTTGTTCGTCACCTGTACCGTAAACGTTGATCCTTGTTTCACAGTGAGTGTCGGACCGGGGATCTGTCCGTTGTAGCCGTACATCGCGATGTCTTTTCCGTTGATGTTCTTGCGGACGATTGTCGGACTCAGCTCGATCGTGTCACCGTCTTCGACAGTCAGCGTTTTCGTCGGTGTCGCTTTGGGCAGCGATGCAACATCTTTGCCGTCTGCCGGAAGAATGGATTCTGCCCTGTTGTTAACATCGTCCATCATCCCGCCGTGTCCCATGCCGGAATGGTCCATCGTCATGGTGGGTGTGCAGGCTGCAAGAACAAAAGTGCCGGTGATTGTCAGGAGGGTGCGGGTGTTCATAAACGGGCGAAGAAAAGGAAGAATGCCGTGAAGACGACGGTCATCACGACGGGGGCAATATCTGACAGCCAGTTGCGGCGGTCCGGATGAAAGCCGCGGAGAAGCAGGGAGTTGGCGACGACGGACACCGAGCTCATTGCCATCGCAAGGCCTGCGAGTTCGGGGCGTAAAATAATGCCGATGCCGGCAAACATGCGTGTGGCGATGGGAATACCGATGACGTTGTAGAAGAGTGCGAAGAAGAGGTTCTGGCGGATTTTGCTGACAGTCGCGCGGCTCAGACGAATCGCGTTGCCGACATCCTCAATGTTGTTGCTCACAAGGACAACGCCGCCGGTTTCCATCGCGATATCGGTTCCCGATCCCATGGCGATACCGAGATTCGCCTGTGCGAGTGCTGGCGCATCGTTGATGCCGTCTCCGACCATTGCGACAGTCTTGCCCGCTTGCTGCAGTTTCTTAATTTCTTCCGCTTTATGCTCGGGCAGCACTTCGGCAAGAACGGTCTCGATGCCGGCCTGTGCAGCAATCGCCTTCGCCGTCCGCTCGTTATCGCCGGTCATCATAATGACGGACAATCCCATCTTCTTCAGACGGACAACTGCCTCTTTCGATGTCGGCTTCAGTGTATCGGCGACGGCGATCATGCCGATCAGCTGCGTGCCGTGTGCAAGGAGCATCACCGTCTTTCCGTCGTTTTCCAGTGTGCTGATCGTGTCAGACGCAGACGAGATGTCTACGTTTTCACGCTCCATCAACCGGCGGTTGCCGAATGCGTAGCGCTTGCTGTCGATCGATCCTTCAATACCGTGACCGGGAATGGCAGCAAATCCCTCGACTCCGCTCGGGATGACACCTTTGGATTCTGCGTATTTGACGATGCTTTCCGCGAGCGGATGCTCGGAACCTTGTTCGAGTGAGGCGGCAATACCCAGCAGGTCATCTGCCGATCCATCGATTGCCTGAACATCTGTGACGGTCGGTTTGCCGACGGTGAGTGTGCCTGTTTTGTCGAACACGATGGTATCGATAGACTTTGCTGCTTCCAGCGGTTCACCGCCGCGAATGAGAATCCCCTGCTCTGCGCCTTTACCTGTCGCCACCATAATTGCTGTTGGCGTTGCGAGACCCAGTGCACACGGGCAGGCGATGACGAGGACCGACACGCCCGCGAGCAGCGAGAAGGTGACACCTGCACCGAGGATCATCCAGACGACAAACGTGACAAACGCAATTGCGACCACCAGCGGCACAAACCACGATGATACCCAGTCTGCGAAATCTTGAATGGGGGCTTTGGACCCCTGCGCCTCTTCGACGAATGTGATGATGCGTGCAAGCGCGGTGTCTGCGCCAATTTTCTCCGCGCGGAATTCAATCGAACCATTTTTGTTCATGGTTGCTCCAACGACGCGGTCTCCTTCTTTCTTTTCCACGGGAATGCTCTCACCAGTCAGCATCGATTCGTCGACCGATGTCAGACCCTTGATGACAATACCGTCGACGGGAATTTTCTCGCCCGGACGGACGACGACAATGTCACCGACCTGTACCTCTTCCACTGGAATATCGACTGTCTGCCCATCTCGAATCACGCGCGCGGTCTTCGCCTGCAATCCCATTAGTTTCTGAATGGCTGCGCTCGTCGCTCCCTTCGCCCGTGATTCCAACCACTTGCCTAGGAGAACGAAGGTGATGAGGAATGATGCGACTTCAAAATATAAGTCGTGCATGCCTCCCATGACTGTTCTCTCAGTAAAAATATGTACAACAAAATTGTACAAACTGTAGAAATACGCAGCGGATGTTCCAATGGAAATCAGGCTGTCCATGTTGAACGTGTACATCTTTAAGCCGGACCATGTGCTCTGGTAGAACTGCTTGCCGAGCCAGAACTGCACGGGGGTCGAGAGGATCAGCGAGAGGATGCCCGCATACTCCATCACAGGGTCTAGAAACGGCATGCGGATGAAGGATGCCAGCATGAAGAGTCCCATCGGCGCACTAAGCACGAGGCCGATGAAAAACTTCTTCTTATATGCGGCAATTTCCGCTGCACGTCTCTGCTTATCGGTTTCGATGCCGTGATGACGGTGGTCACCGTGTCCGCCCTGACCATGACTCATGCCGTGCATGTCGCGCACTTCGGCGTTGTATCCTGCTTTCTTCACGACTGCGACCATCTGTTCGGGTGTTGCTTTCGCAGGGTCGAATGTCACATGCGCTTTCTCGGACGCGTAGTTCACGTGCGCTTCTTCCACACCGTCTGTCTTTTTTAGTTGGCGTGTAATAAGTGCGGCACAGCTGGCGCAGTGCATGCCGGTGATGGAGAGGGTGCACTGCTCTTTCATGATGCGATGGGGTGAACGATGTAATCGGGATTCAGGTCTTCAATTTCCTTTTTCCAGTCCTGAAAATTAAATGAGTCATCGTGCTCGATCGTGACGTTTTTACTCGCCAGATCCGCATGTGCCGACGTAACGCCGGCAATGTCTTTGCTCACATCTTCAATGAGGCGTGTGCAGCCTTCGCAATGAATGCCGGGGATAGAAACAACTGTTTGCATGGTATGAGGTGGGGAAGGGGGCTATCGCTTGGACAAACCGACGACCTTGATGACTTCGTCGATGAACGCTGTCTTGTCTTTCTCGGAGTTCAGTTTTTTTGCGGCACAGGTATGCAGGTGCGATTCCAGCACGGCTGCCTGGATATGTTTCAGATGTCCCTGCATCGCAAGTGCGAGTTCGAGGATCTGCGCGCAGTACGCGTCATCTTCCACGTCTTTGCGCAGTTTCGCGGTCAGACCTTCGAGACGGCGGATGGCGCTGAGTGTTTTTTTCTTCGCATCTTCTTTCATAAGAAAAGGGGTAGGGGGTAGGGGTAGTATATCCCCGTCCCTTTTCCTGTCAAAATTTTTTTCTCAGATCACCTTGAACGTGCCGCGGACCATGCCCATAGAACACATGAATGCCAACTGTCCCGGCTTGTCCGGAGCGGTGAACTCAATGATGTTTTCGCCGGCGCGCAGCGGCTGCGAAATATTCAGGGACGGAATAGTCATGATGCTCGTGCACCCGAATGCATTGGTGCCATCAATCACCCAACGTACCGGCGTCCCCGCTTTAATCGTCAGCACATTTGGTTCGTACGTTCCGTACGGGGTGACGGTCATTGAGACCTCCTGCACGTTGCCCTTCATCGTCGGAAGCGCAGTTGGCTGACCGTTGATTGTAGGATTCATCGGAAGATTGATGCCGGCCAATGCGAGACCGCTGCTCAGGTTAAAGAGCGCGAGAATGAAGACCAGCGTGCCCGAGAAGCGCAGGAACATGCTGAACATTGTCCCTTTCATGGACGACGACAGCGCGCTGATGCCGATGAGTGCCGGCAGTGTTCCCAACGCAAACAGCAGCATGATGGTTGCGCCAGACGAGAAGCTGCCCGACGCAAGCGCAACAAGTTGCAGCGATTGTGTAAATCCGCAGGGGAGGAAGAACGTCAGAGCGCCAAGAGCGAAGGGTGCCGCAGGATGGTCGCTATCCGATAGGGCTGCGATGTTCCGTGTGAATGTTTTCGGTAGGCGGATGAGAAACCGGCCTTTCGGCACGATGTCCAGCATGCTCAGTGCCAGAAGCAGCATGACGATGGCGACGGCGATATTCATATACCCCGTCATCTGTGTGCTGAGCGTCATTGATTGTCCAAGTAGTCCAATGAGACCGCCGAACACGAAATACGATGCGAGTCGACCGAGGTTGAATTGCAGCAGTGGTCGGAATTTCTGCGCAGGTGTTTCGGCGCGGTGCAGCTCGTTGTGTTTGGCCGCCAAGGCCAAGAGCAGGCCACCCGTCACCGCCAGACAGCTGCTGGTTCCCGCCACAAGGCCGATCAGAAAGATGCCGCCGAGAGACAGTGCGCCGGAGGTCGATGGCGCGAGCGACACAATGTCGAATGTCTGCAGGAGCATGTACAGCGCCAAGATGATGACGAGCGATACGCCGATCTGCATCCACTTCCGTGTGTCTGCAGGCATCGATGCATAGACCGATCCGTCTTCCAGAAGCGTGTATCCCGCCTGCTCGATTACAGCCGATAGTTCTTCCATGCGCGGTGCGTTCCCTGGTTTCGGCAAAATACGGCCGACCCCGCTTTTGTAATCGACATCAACCGATTGTACACCAGGGATGGCTTTCAGTTTACGTTCCAGCAGCAGCTCGCAGCTCGCGCAGGTCATTCCCCCAATGTTGATGCAGACGGATGTGTCGGATTGCTTCATGGCGGAGAGTATACGAGGGACATGGTCATCAGCACAGTATTTTCGACGGTAAGTGAGAGGCGTGGCATGTGCTATACTGCACACATGCAAACCTACGACTGGTATCAGCAACTCATTAAACCGTCGTGGGCTCCACCTTCGTTCTTGTTCGGTCCCGTGTGGACCGTTCTGTATATTGGTATCGCCATTTCTTTTGGTGCGGTGTTCATGATGGCTGTGCAGAAAAAGATCACATGGATGATCGCACTGCCGTTCGCACTCAATGTACTCTTTAATGTCGCTTTCACGCCGTTGCAGTTTGGGCTTAAAAGTAACCTACTCGCCGCCATCGATATCCTCCTCGTGCTCGGCACGCTCATGTGGGCGATGGTCAGCATTTATCCCCACGCAAAGTGGATCACCTACGCGCAGATTCCGTATCTGCTCTGGGTGGTGTTCGCGACCTGTCTGCAGCTCAGTATTACGTATTTGAATGTCACATAATTCTCTATGTTCCTCAAACTCTACGCCATCGCACTCCCCATTTTCTTGCTCATCGACATGGTTTGGCTGGTATTCATTGCGAAAGATTTCTACCAGAAGCAGATCGGTACACTTCTTAAACCCGATGTGAACTGGACTGCGGCGATTCTCTTCTATCTTCTCTTCATTGCAGGTCTCGTGTTCTTCGTCATTGAGCCAGCTGTTGAGAAAAAGCAGTGGCTGCACGCGCTGACAGCGGGCGCGTTCTTCGGTCTTGTGACGTACGCGACATACGATCTGACCAATCTCGCCGTCGCTAAAGACTGGCCCGTTCTCATTACCGTCGTCGATCTCCTGTGGGGAACAACACTGGGGGCGGTGGTCGCGGCGCTTACGTACTTCATTGTGCAGAAAATCGGATGACATCGATCTACGTATTCATCGCGTCGATGCTGTTTCTCTACATGAGCGCATGGTTTGTGGTCGCCTGCATCGCAAAGCGCAACGATGTCGCCGATATCGCGTGGGGTCTGGGGTTTGTGCTCATGAGCTGGATCGCATTCACATTCTCCGATCATTCAGCACGGTCGCTCTTGGTTGTGACCTTGGTGACCATATGGGGTATCCGTCTTGCGTGGCACATCGCACGGCGCAATCTCCGCAAGCCCGAAGACAGCCGGTATGCAGCGTGGCGGGCGACGTGGAACTATTTTTACCTGCGCAGCTATGTCCAGATTTTTCTGCTGCAGGGCGTATTCCTCTACATCATTCTGCTTCCGGTCTTGTTCATCCATGCATCAGCGTCCGTTCCTCTCACACTTCTTGATGCAATAGGCGCAGCGATCTGGATTACCGGATTCCTCTTCGAGTCCGTCAGCGATTATCAGCTGAAACAATTTCTGAAAGACCCTGCTCATAAGGGGAAAATTATGGACCAAGGTCTGTGGGCGTATTCACGCCACCCAAATTACTTCGGCGAAGTGCTGCAATGGTGGGGGATCTTCCTGTGCGCAGCGGCTCTCCCAAGTGGGTACCTGACCATTGTCGGTCCGCTGCTGATTACGTTCCTGATTCTGTTTGTGTCTGGTGTGCCGATGCTCGAGAAAAAGTATGAAGGCAGGCCCGATTTCGAGGCATACAAAAAACGTACGAGTGTGTTTGTGCCGATGTGGAGGGGGAGGTGAGAGTGGAAAGGATACGGAATGAGTGGAATCGTATTTTTGAACTCTTGCGGTGCTGGAACCACGCACTTTTACTAATTAAGGCTGAAGACAAATGTGTCTGAGATGATGTCATCAATCTGAGTTCTTACGCCGGCCATATATTCTTCATATGTTTCAGCAAAAGAATTTTCTTGACGTCTGAAGTAAATCTCTCGTCCGATATTCTCCGCACTGGTGCGGTTTGAAGCACTTCGAATTTCTGCAATTTCTGCATCAGAAAGAAAATTTCTACGCGCGTTCATCTCATTGATCTCAATAATTTCCAGTGCCTGGAATGCGTTAATTCCTTCGTTCATATTATTCACAATATAATACTATATTGTGAATTGTCAAATAGTGGTGGAAAGGATTCGATTGGAGTGGAACCGATTACTTCCTTTGCTAAAAGAATGGGCGGCGATTTTATAATTTTTCGATGCTCTTTCTTGTCTCATCGGTAATGAGAGCCAGTTCATATTCGATTACTTCACCGCCTTTCTCAGCTATCATTTTTGCTTCTCGCTTTGATTGTGCACCTCCACCAACGCGAAGAAGTCCATCGACAGAGTGAACAAATGTAAGACTTTCATCTCCCCAATTTTCACCCACGATATGGGATTCATCAACTGGATAGAGCACATGTTCCTGTGCTTTCTTGCAGGCAATTCCTACTGTTTTCCATCCACGCTTAGCTGCCTCTTCATATGCAATTGCAAGTACGCCAACATTGGTTAATCCTGAAACAACCTTCATCGAAACACCCGAATGCAGTGCTGCAAAACGGTCATAGCCCTCATTGATCATTGTTCGCGCTTCTGTTTCATCAAACTTTGATGGCGGACAATAGCCGACTACACCCAAATTGAATTCTTTCGACATAGTCTATAAATAATAACACTAATTTTTTATATTGTCAAATGTTGGTGGAGATGCCGTAACTGATTATTACATTTATTGCTTGGAGGTCTAATGTTTGGGGTCTAGCAGGAGCCAAAGATGCCTCCGATAGAAGGCGATATCCCGAGCAAGAGAAGCCGACGTCCGAAGCACGTTTCTTTTTTCGATTTGCAGAGACGGAACTGTTTTTGATGTGCTCAGGTTTAACCGAACAGGCGTACCAGGTTTACGAGCAATTGCATCAATGGTTCGATGCAGTTCAGACATCTTAAGAGGATAATACTGGGGAAGGACGCCATGTAACAGATGCATGCGCTCAGAATCCGCATTTATCCCCAACTCTGCACCGCTTTGTCCAGATTCGAATGATTCTGTGGCCGATGCAACTGCCTTCCTTCCTTTGTCCTGCAGCATTACCCGCTGATAATCTATACGAAAGAAATTTCGCAGTCGTTCTGCAAATGGATACAGAGCAACTTCACCATCGACGGCAGTGCGTAGAAGAAGCGTTCGAAATCCTCGTGGAATTCGTTCAAAACCGACACGATATTCCAATGAGCCGAGCATGGCAGTCATTCCATTTCCACGATGCTCATTATGATATTGGCCGAACGCCAACTGTTGCAGGCGGTCCTCTGAAATGCCGTTTCCTGGGTCTTCCACCCAGTAGAGAAATCCATTCTCGCCTGTTGCGGCCTGAATTCGAATAGGATGGTGGCATTGGGCACCATGCTCTATGGCGTTCGAAAACACTTCCATCATAGCATTGCGCATGCAGCCTCTTAGAAAATTGCTCGGAACGTCATTCAAATAAGGCTCGGCCTGAGAAATTTTCTCAGATCGATCGCTCAATGCCACTAATGCATTTTCATATTCATCTTGCTTCTCTGTACTTGGGGCTTCGATGCCTTTCCTTTCGAGAAGGAACTTGAGAAAGTCCGACACGGGCACAAACGCACTTTTTATTCTATCCAATCGCGCCATACGATGTTGTACGAGCGTGTATCGATAACGATGGAATTCTGAGTCCTGAGGAATTTCCCGCGAAAAATATGATTGGGGAGATCCAATCTGCTCAAAGCCGCTCGCAAGATTGAGGGAGGTATCTAACACTTTATATTTTTTACACTATTTTTGACTAAAGTCAATTTTGGTGGAGATGCCGGGAGTCGAACCCGGGTCCAACGTGTACACATGGTGTCCATACGATCATGTTCCTTTCAATTCTCGCATCCTCATAAGAAAGGAACAAAGAAGAGGAGCGAGGGTTGACGCGGAATACTGATCATCCGTTGCGTCACGCGGATGTCAGCCTCACTAATGACGTTTCATCCCTTCAGTGAGAATCGAGGGCGAAACGCGTTCGCGTGAAGCGAACTTACGCGGCGAGAGCGTAGCCAAAGGAAGGAGCAAAAGCTGCCTTCACCTTAGCGAAGCGGACACCGAGGTTACCATGCTTTGTTGCAGGTATTGGTGCGACTGTGGGTATCGGGAACTATCGCGATCCCGGATCGAGACAAACGCATATGCAGAATCACGCTGTCAAAGCCTGTCATCCCCATAGGTGAATTCGAGGTGAGCTCGAGCTCCGCGAAGAGCGAGCCCGAAGATCCTATGTCGCGCCGTAGCCCGAAGGGCGTAGGCGGACTATTTAAGCTTCTATTTCAGCTGAACTCTGTACATAATTTGTACTCAGAGTAGAGCCAGCGATGTGAGAGACCGGGTGGGAAGTATATCAGGCTTATCAGGAAACGTCGACGGTCAGGATGGCATTTGCTACTCTTTTTCCAATTTCCCTAGCTCCTAGTTCCTACCTCCTACTTCCTACTTCCTATCACTATGTCCTCCCGTCTCAATTCCGTCATCGGCTGGATCTGCCACGGTCTAGTCGCAGCCTTTGCAATCTTCAGTGGCGTCATGGAATTCATTATCGATTTCAGTGTGCCGGACATGGTCGCAT
>CAZUVN010000019.1:12635-19291 GCA_964623835.1 uncultured Candidatus Peribacteria bacterium | reverse complement strand
AAGGATCCGAATGTGTGGTTGGTTTTGTTTGCCCAACTCTTCCAGTAGTTCAGCGAGTTTTTGATGAGGCGCTCCGGCGTTTCCTCGACGACTTTCTGCTGCAGGTTCACCACCTCATCAAGCGTCTTTCCGGTGCACAGCCACAGCACGGTTTCGGTCGCTTTGCCCGGTTCGACCAGACAGTGGATGGCGATTGTAGAGTCGACTGATCCCTGCTCAATTGGATTGCGCGTCAGCTCTCCGTCTTCCGCATCGCGCCATGTTCCTTCTAGTCCGCGGTAGTTCGCCTTACCGATACTGTACGACGAGATGCCGCAGCCGGTGATACGGCGCATGCTATGCAGCACCGATGTATATGCTCCGGCGGTGTGGCCGACGGTGCAGGACTGTGGATTATCCGTGGTACCGCCGACGAGGAAGTAGCGCTTCTCGCGGTAGTGAATGACGGTGTTCGTGTAGGGTTCATAGAAGGCGGTGTCTTTCTGATTGTCTCCGTAAATGCGGAAGTCATGATGGAAGAAGCAGCGGACTGTCTGCTGCTCTGCTCTGCTTGAGCGTATTCGCAGACGGCGCAGCAGCACGTTGTGGACCGGGTGAATGCTGTCCTCTATTTCAATCGATAGACCGAGTCTGTCGTTCTCCAGTATCGATCGTCCGACCAATGTTTCGCCGGCATATGCGGGAGTGATGCGCCATGTGCCGTCGCTGACCCACGAGAAGCCGATGCCATCGACGAAGAATCCCATGCGATGCACGTTGCCGAACGTCGTGTGATCTTCCATGCCGACGTACGGGTAGTAGAAATCCCGCATCTGAAGGTGCTCATCGAACGTCGCGAGCATGGTGCCGTTGCCGAGAACGAGAGAGCGAGGCATACGAAATTAATAATTGAAAATTTAAAATTGAGAATTACGAATATTTCGAAGGATTTTGTTGCCACTCTTAATTCTGAATTCTGAATTCTGAATTCCTGATACACGCGACTTTAAATCAAACAGCGCATGAGAGAATCGTCTATAAGCCTCATACGGCGAATCATACGGACTGAAGTATTTATGCACGTCGCCGTCTGCCCAGTGTTTGGTGCACATGTAGTAGAAGTGATCGGACGTCAGAAGCTTGCGCCAGATCTCGATCAGCTCTTCATCGCCGGTCTGTTTGACCGCGGGCTCCAGCGCGTAAATCGCATCCATCGCACCGGTCTGGATGGTATTGCCGAGCCAGGCCGAGAGATCGCGTTCCATGTCCGCCCACGAGATTGCAACGTGCACGTCGTAGACGTCACTCTCCGTCTTGTTCCAAGAATCGATCACCTGCGACGGTGTAATGCAGCTCATACCGCGGCGGCCCATTTCGACGGGAAGATCGCGCAGGAAGTCGAAGATGCCGGTGTCGGCCCACTGGTGTTCGCCGAATGTCTCGTAGTCCATGAAGAGGTTTACGGAGTGGCCGGGCGTTGCCTGCAACCAGTCACAGTAGGTGTTCGTATATAACGGGAAGCCCGCCCAGTTACGGTCCGAGAAACGGAAGGCGATGTCGTCGCTCAAGCGATAGTTTTTCAAGAGTACGTGGATCGACTTGCTCGCTCTCTTAAGCGGGCGGTTCTTTTTGATCACTGCGATTTTCTCCTTCGGCAGATCGAATGCCGGCGGAAGGTAGGGGACATTGGGTGAGCGTCCGCGCAGGAGGTGGTCTGCACCTTCGGCAATAATTGCCTTGAATCCCATCTCACGGACGGTCTGCGCAATCTCGTTGTTGAAGATCAGCTCAGTGTTGCGGAAGACACTCGGAGTCTGACCGAAGAGCTGTTGAATCTTTTTTACGTGCTTCGATACCTGATGACAGAACTCCTCGGTGGACTTCACTGCAGCGAGTGAGTGGTAGTACGTCTCTGCAAGAAACTCGACTTTCCCAGTTGCAGCCAAGTCTTTGAATGACTGAAGAACATCTTGTCCATATTCCTCACACTGATCGAGGAAGACGCCGGACAGCGAATAGCTGATCCGAAAGTTGTCCTGTTGCTTCAGCAATTCCAGCATCAATCGGTTTGCCGGCAGGTAGCACTTCTCCGCGACCTTGCGGAAGACCGCACGATTTTTGTCGTCATCGAAGTAGTCCGTCATGCTTCCGTCACCAAGCTCCCGCGCGCGGAGATCGCGGAGGCGGTACGGCTGATGGACCTGGAAATAAAAACAAACCTGATTACTCATGATTGGAGGAGAGAACGGTAAATCGAAAGAATGTGGGCTGATTGATTGGTCCAGCTGAGCTTCTGCAGAATGCGCGGTGCCTCGGCGCGCAGCTGATCGGCCAATGGTTGTTCACGGAGAATCGTAAGGATGCAGTCGGCAAAACGATCGGTGTCCCAGAAGTCGACTTTGAAACAGTGTTCAATCACTTCCGCTGCGCCCGACTGGCGACTCATGACGACCGGTGTGCCGTGTCCGATTGCTTCCAAGGCGACAAGTCCGAACGGCTCGCTGAGCGACGGCATCACAAAGCAACTGGCGCTGCGATAGAGCGCGTCAGCTTCGGTCCTACTCACTTTGCCAGTGAAAATCACCGAGTGTGAGAGACCAAGGTCGCAGGTTCTATCAATCAGTTCACGCATCATCGGCCCCTCGCCGGCCATTACGAACTGCGTTTCTGGACGGGCATCATGAACCAGTTTTGCCGCCTCCAGAAATTGCCATGGATTTTTCTGAGTGGTCAGACGTCCCAAAAATAAGACGAGTGGAAGGCGACGGCGAACGTCGGTTATTGCCCGTACCGGTTTGTCGCTCATGTCATGTCCATTGTGGACCACGGCGATGCGATCGGATGGAATGCCGTAGTGGTTCATCAGCAGGTTCTTGGTGTAGTTGCTGACGGCAATGATCTTATCGGCCTTCATCAGACCATGGCGTTCTTTGGCTTCGATCCACGGGTTTGGACGGAAGTCCGTCCGGTCCAGTTCCGTTGCGTGCATGTGCATCACCAAGGGGATGCGGTGGTGTGCCGCTGCGCGGATACCCGCGTCGTACGTCATCCAGTCGTGACAGTGGATGACATCTGCAGAAACGTCGCGGGTAGCACTCACGCTCTGTTGGGTGTATTGCTCCACGGCGTCGCCGAGATTCGGTCCGTACAGATCGTCAATCGGGTTCATTCCGTTTTCACCGTTCACGCGCATCGCATATTCATCCATCCCTTCATACGGTTGAAGGTTGCTGTTGATGTAACGGATCTGCACATCATGTGGCGTTGAGCCTGCCGTTCGCACATCGAGTCCCTGCGTTTTTTCCGCCGAGTTCGATGGCAGAACAAGTGTCACATGTGCACCGTGTTTGAGCAGTCCTCGTACCATTCCGTGGCACGCAACACCGAGTCCTCCCGAGTGGAGTGGGGGATATTCCCAGCCGAACATCAGCGAGTGCAAAGACATTGAGTGTGTGTTTTTGTGAAATCCTTTAATTATATCAGAAAATATACTTTCTCGCTATTTTAGGGGGTAGGATCGTGATCACATGCTTGGCGATCACCTGTGTTTTGGTTGAGATTTCCTGTTCCATTCTGCCATTCACGGCCTCTCTGTTAGTGCAGTGTTTTTATATACATCTGTGTCATGTATTGATAGTTCGTCAACACCAACTCCTTCGCAAAAAAGGCCCCTATTTGAGGCCTTCTTTGGCATTTCCTGCCCAAACTAGACCGCTCTGCGCCCGCTGACGAGATTGAGGATAAACAGCAGAATGACAGCGCCTATCACGGACATGACGATGGATCCGACGAGCCCATAAGACGTGACGCCCAACGCGCCGAAGAGATATCCGCCGATCAGCGCGCCGACGATACCGACGACGATGTTTCCTACAAGGCCGAATCCGTGACCGCGAACAACTTCACCGGCGATCCAGCCGGCGATACCGCCGATGATGAGAAACCACAGAATTTCCATACGAGAGAAGGGGAAAAAATAGAGCCTCTTCTTCTGACGGATGAACAGACGAATTATGACGCTTCACAAAAAAGCGCGACTTGGCAGCCGCGCTTACATGTTTCATGCGATGGATTTATCAGCGCTTCTTTTTACCTCGTGTTGATTTCTTCTTACCTGCGTTCTTCGTGCTACGGCGGGCAGGCTTTTTAACTCGCTTGCTGGTGCTCTTTTTCTTGCCGCGTGACTTGGTGGTCTTAGCAGACTTCTTCACCGTCCGTTTCTTTGGAGTCTTGGCGGTTTTCTTTTTCATCGATTTTGTCTTCGCTTTCTTCCCGCCTACGCTCTTGGTGCTACGGCGGGCAGGTGCGACCTTCTTTGCTTTTGAAACTTTCTTTTTCTTCCCACCTCCGCTCTTCGAGTTACGGCGAGCAGGCGCAGGTTTGGCTTTTGCCTTCTTTGATTTTACCGGCTTCTGTTTCTTCACAGGTTTCTTCTTCGTAGCTTTCTTGGCTGGCTTGGCTTTTGGCTTTACCACAATCCCGGCATCCTTGAGCATGGACACCTTTGTTATTTCTACGATTGCAGGAGCAGCCGCCGGCGCACTCACTGTAGGTGATTGAACAGCAACAACTGGTGGCGGATTTACGGGCTCAGTTGGACTCGAGTTACCCTCCTCGATGCGGGGTGTTTCAGGAGTACTTGGCCGCGGCTGTGGCGGGTTTTTAAACAGGCTGTTGAAGGCGCTGTTCTGGTTGGGGGTGGTAGTATCCATAGCTCGTCACTCTAGCAGGGAAGCGGATAAATTCAAGAATGTTGTGTTCTTTCATCTCTCTTTTCTGGCTTATCTTGGAGCTGAACGACGATTGTGCAGAAATAGAGGACGATGTCGTTGGGATCGAATGGGAGTGGTGGGACGGGGTTGGGGGGCTGTGGATCGGGAATCGGATCGTTAGGATTGGGCATGAAATGATGGGGAAACGTTCATCATTAATGACGTTCAGCGATACCTCAAATGACAAATTTCTACCTATAACAAAAAGGCCTCCTTCGGCGGAGTTTATCCTGAGCTTGTCGAAGGACTCAGGATGACAAGTGGACATGAGACATAACAAAAAGGCCTCCTTCGTCAGGGCTCAGGATGACAAGTGGACATGAGACATAACAAAAAGGCCTCCTTCGTCAGGGCTCAGGATGACAAGTGGACATGAGACATAACAAAAAGGCCACTTGCGTGGACCCTTTTGTGTTTGTTTGGTCTTCCTCTGCGGCTATCGATAGCATCGAAACGCTATTGAGCCGTCGTGACTTAGAGGTTGACGTGGGCGAGGTGGCCCGGATTCTCTGCCTTGCTCTGGTCTCTTGTTTCTCCTCGGGACCGGCCGAAGTCCCCGTACCGGTTGCCTAGCACGGTCGTAAGACGCATGAGGAACACTGGGGAGAAAAGGGGATGCGTAGGGAGGGCTGCCTCTCACCTCCGTACGATCATTGCAGAGCAGAGAGGAGGATGACCACGCATGTAACAATCACGTACCTATGCCCAGTATGTGCAACAGGTGTTGGAGTTGAGTGGCCGGGAGGAACGAGTGCATACGCACATGATCATCCTTCTCTCTATCTGACGTCCGGTGGAGTGAAAGAAAGAAATTGTTTGTTTTTATGTATCTATCTTGGTGATTTCAGGGGGTGTTTCCACTGCTCTCCAGAAATCATGTCATCGTACTCAGGTAATGGTATGTGTGCAATGTTCTGGGCTCGCCTTAGACTTAAATTATGGTATGAATATATTTTGTGTTCATATAACGCATAGAATTGCTGTTTTATAGGCTATTTTTTGCTTTATTTTGAATACTGACAAATTCGAATTTTGGGGTATTTACCCATATTTACATTGTTTTGATCGCCAATGGCCAGTAGAGTTCTGCCCCTGTTCCTGTGTTGGGGATAGGGTCTTGAGAAAGCGATCTTTCCCATCGTTGAAGGAGTGTTTCTATGTCCACGACTCGCCGCGCCCTTCTGTCCGTGACGAACAAGAAGGATGTCACCAAGCTGGGTCATCGACTTTCTGATCTCGGGTTCGTGCTGGTGTCTACCGGGGGCACCGCACGTGCATTGCGAGACGCGGGTCTCACGGTCGTCGATGTCAGCGAGATTACTGGTTTTCCGGAAATGATGGATGGGCGTCTTAAAACTCTGCATCCAAAGATCTTCGGCGGCATTCTCGGTCGCATTCCGGAAGATCTGGCAGTGATGGCCGAGCACGGCATCCATCCTTTCGAACTTGTGGTTGTGAACCTGTACGCCTTCGCTGCTACTGCAGCTCAGCCAGGCAAGGCTTTCCACGAAGTCATCGAACAAGTGGATGTTGGCGGACCGAGCATGATCCGCGCAGCCGTGAAAAACCACGCGCACATCGGCATTGTCACACACCCCGATCAGTACGAAGGGGTTGCGACCGAACTTGAGAGGGATGGGCACTTGTCCCACGCATCACGTCGCTTGCTCGCTGTCGAAGCGGCACTGATGCTCAAAGACGATGCCGCCGCAGTATCGGACTGGCTTGCGGAACAGCCCCCTCCAACCGATTGAATCATGTCGCATTTCTCGTTATCGCTCTGCCGTTCTTCGGCCGGGCGATTTTTTATTATCCAAGAATGAAATACGCAACGCCCCAGCCAGTTCCGGCGAGTGCGGCGATCACAATGGCAATCAGCAGTTTTTTCATAATAGAGGGAGAAGA
>CAZUVN010000019.1:0-12535 GCA_964623835.1 uncultured Candidatus Peribacteria bacterium | reverse complement strand
ACAGCGCCGTCGGGTTTCCATTGAGCAATGGGCAAGCGGATGCGAGGCATTCCTACTTCAAATTCATTGATGAAGAGATTGGTGGGGCGATAACGCTCAAGTGCGGCCATGATGGCACGCTCTTCGCTGTCATGTCCTGCTGGTGGCTCAGGAATATCGGGTTCCAGTCCTGTTTGAAAATCGGCTTTTACCCGCTGAATGCCGTTTTCGAACCATCCATCCGTTCCGATTTCGTGGACGACAAATCGATTGGCCACTTTCTTCATCCACAAGGTTGTAACATGTGCATCATATTTTCCGGGAAGATAAATGGTGACGGGATGTTCGCCCATCCGTGTCAGAAGTGCATCGCACAGCAGCGTGAGATCGTCGCAGTCTCCGAGTATTTTTCCGTCCTCTACTCGTTGAAGTGTTTCAGCAGGCGTTTGCCAGTAGTCGCTTGCGGTCGACCACGTCCCCTTTTTTAAAGGTTGGTGGATGTTGTCTGTATCGATTGCGTATACAAAGAACAGCCGGACAAACATCGCAAGATCTTTCGGCGACTTCAGTCTCTTAGCCAAAAGATCGAGATATGCGTCTACGGTCAGTGTTGGGTCATCTGCACATTCCTCGGGAAATAGTCGAAGCCGCTTTCCGGCCTCGTCGGTCATCAGCTCATGTCGATATGCTTCTTCAAGTGACCGTCGCGCGGTATCGGCGGAAGCTAGTTCATCATTTTCCTGTTGCACGATGTGCATAGCTCTTTCTGCATTTGCCGGAATGCTGTCCATGAATGAGTCGAGCAGTTCGCGTGTCTCCATTTGTAGACGAAGTTGCCCTTCGACCGTTTTGAATTCTCTCCCGTCATCACCGTTATAATACGCTTGCTCCTTTTGGCTGCATTGATCATTAAAGCGATGGAGCCTTGCATAGAACTGGTCGCGCCAAAGCGTTTCTTTGATCGATACAAAAGTCTGATCCAGCACATCATTCTGCTTTGCTAAATGATCTGCAAGTGTTGACCATGCCTGCCGCAGATCCGAATCTAGCTTTTCCAGCCTTTCCTCTCTGCTGATTATGGAGACAACTGCGTTCTCAGATTTATCCGCAGCGACGGCAGAGGGCGCAATCATGGAAGCGGCAATAACCAGTGCCGATCGCAGGTTGGCAGAGATCGTCAAAATAGCTGTTGGTCGTTCCGCCGGCTGCTGGTCGGTTTTGTACTTTTGTGCGGGCCCGATGCGAAGAGCATCGATTGGCATTGTCATCAATCCTAGGACGGTTTTTCCCTCAGTCAACGTCATTTGCAGTACACTCCAGATATGGCCACAGCACAATCCACCGTCGACTTTCTCACCGATCAACTGGCCGGAGCAGGGGATATCCGCAGCAGGAAGATGTTCGGTGAATATGCGATCTACTGTGACGACAAAGTAGTCGCACTTGTCTGTGACGATCAGCTGTATGTGAAACCGACCGAAGCCGGAAAAGCGTTCATAGGATCAGCGATCGAAGCGCCGCCGTATCCGGGCTCCAAAAACTATTACTGGATCGATGAATCGCAGTGGGAGGATCGGGAGTGGCTGACGGAGCTCATCAAAAAGACAGCGGTAGAGCTCCCCCAGAAAAAACCGAAGCGGTGATTTACGCGACGAATGCGAACAGGATGGCCGCCATCGCCCACATAGAGACCAGCATGTAGCCGGAGTCGATGAAGAGCAGCTTCCATGACTTCATCGTGTAGGCATAGTTTTGCGCCAGCACCATGAAGGTGAAGGGGAACCAGAGAATGGTTGCAATCACCAGTGCGTAAGCCCAGTGGCTCATGTCGACGATCTGGAATGTCCGTCCCATCACTACCGACTGCACAAATGCGGTCGCAAGACTGGCGATCATCGCGGGCCACATTGCTTTCTGCATGACCTCTTTTTTTACCTTATCCATCCCTGTCAGCTTTGCCCATTCCTTCATGAAGAGTGGTCCGTACCAGACCGATCCGATGAGCATGTAGACGACCATGCACCCAATGAGAACGAGAGGATGCGAGATGATAAACAGGCCGAGAGCTTGGAAGTGGACCATGGAAGAGTGGGGGAAGAACTTGCACATATCCTACGACTCGATTATCATTCAACCAAATGGTTGAACTTTCACTGAGCCCCTTGGACGCTATCTTCGGCTCTCTCGCAGATCCGATCCGTCGTGACATCCTTTGTCGCGTGGCCAAGAAAGAGATGACGATCAGTGACATCGCCGAGCGCTATGATGTGACGTTCGCTGCCATCTCCAAGCATCTCAAGGTTTTAGAGAAAGCCCAGCTGGTCATCAAACGTCGTAAGGGGAGGGAACAGGTTGTGACGCTTGCCCCCGATGCAATCAAAGACGCAGCCGCGTATCTGAAAACCTATGAAAAAATGTGGAATAACCGCCTGGATAATCTGGAACAATACTTATCTTCTTTACCCCCTCTCTAAATGGACACGCGCACCATTCATATCACTCGCATTTTCAACGCTCCCCGCGAACGCGTATGGAAGGCATGGACCGAGCGTGACATGGTCAAGCAATGGTGGGGGCCCAAGGACTTTACAGCTCCGCATATTGAGATCGATTTTCGCGTTGGTGGTAAATACCTGTATGCAATGCATGGGCCAGTCGGGTCTGAGTTTGATAAAGACATGTGGAGCGGCGGTGAATACCTCGACATAGTTCCGATGGAGAAGATTGTCGCGACCGATTATTTCACCGATGAGCACGGGAACAAGGTGAATGGAGCAGAAACGGGTATGCCCGGTGAGTGGCCCGATGAAATGAAAGTGACTATCACATTTGAAGATGCCGGTGAAGGAAAGACGAAGATCACTCTGGTGTACGAAGGTCATCCTGCCGACTTCGCCGATATGGCTGAGCAAGGTTGGAGCGAGTCACTCGATAAGTTCGAAACGATTCTGTAATGTTTATTCATCTTTTCCCCTCACTCTTATGCGTTATGTTGATGGATTTGTCATCGTGATCCCGACCAAGAATTTAAAGGCCTATGAAAAAATGGCTGCAGATGGCGCCAAAGCGTGGATGAAGCACGGAGCCGTACAGTATATGGAGTGCATTGGTGATGACATGAAATCCATTGAAGCCATGGGTGGCTTGTCTTTCCCCAAGCTGACCGCTGCAAAGAAGGGGGAGACGGTGGTGTTCTCATTCATCGTCTATAAGAACAAGAAGCATCGTGATGCAGTGAACAAGAAAGTGATGAAGCAGATGGAGAAAGAGTATGATGAGAGTTTTAAAATGCCATTCGACCCGAAGCACGTTTCCATGGGTGGCTTTGAGGTGATTGTCGATCGTTAAACGGATACTGTTTTTTCCGCCAAGAACAGGCCGAAAAGCTCCGGACCTGGTGCGACTCGCAAGAGCCGCAGGTGCTCATGGATCTTCTCGTCCGGCCAGTCCCACCATTGCAGCCTCAGCAATTGTTCGACTGTTTCATCATCAAATCGTTTGCGGATAAGTGCCGCCGGATTGCCGCCGACAATTGCATAAGGTTCGACATCTTTCGTTACTACAGCCATCGCTCCAATCACTGCCCCGTGGCCTACGGTCACGCCTGGCAGAATTGTTGCGCCGTATCCTATCCACACGTCGCTGCCGATGACGACGTGGCGCTTGCACGGATAGTTCACCGGCCTGTTGTGTTCAATGCCCAGAAATCCGTGACCGAGCGGGTACGTCGTCACGCTCTCCATGTTGTGATTCCCATCGAGCAGAATTGTCACTTTTCCAGAAATCGAACAGAATTTTCCGATCTTCAAGGTGCCGTCCTGCCAGAAGCGCACCTCTGGTTTGCCGTAGGTATAGGCCCCGATCTCGTATCGCGGATCGATCAGTACGTCGCGGGTGTAGGTCATGGGCATGAGTACATAGTACAGGAAAAGATCCCTTTTATTTCCCCAGATCACATCCTGCCCGTATCATGTACCCCATATGAAAAAACTTCTTCTCCTCCCACTCGTTTTTCTTACAGTCTCGTGTACGGCGTCGGTTGCTCCCACTGACGAGCAGGCGATGCATAGCGAAGATCATTCCATGCATGGTGGTGAATCGAGTGCTGCGGATAGTCAGGATAGGTTGAATAATTCTCCTCGGCACCAAGAATGGGTGGAGGTGAAGAACGGTGATAAGACGATTCATACGTGGGTCGTGTATCCCGAAGTTGCTGAGAAGAAGCCGGTGGTGATTCTGATTCACGAGAACAGGGGATTGAACGACTGGGCCCGCAGCATGGCAGATCAAGTTGCCGAGGCTGGGTATATCGCCGTGGCGCCCGATCTGCTTTCCGACTTCAGCGACGAGTTTAAACGTACGAGTGACTTTGCCAATGAAGATGCCGCTCGTGATGCTCTTGGGCAGCTCGATCTCAATCAGACCATGTCCGATCTTCAAGCCGTTGCCGATTGGTCTAAGACGATTCCAGCATCGGATGGCACACTGGTGTCGGCCGGTTTCTGTTGGGGTGGCGCTCGATCGTTTCAGTTTGCCACTGTCCGTGACGACTTGGCTGCAACGCTGGTCTTTTATGGCACGGGACCCGAAGATGCATCTGCCTATGCAGACATCAATTCACCGGTCTTCGGTTTTTATGGTGGTGCCGATGCACGCGTGAACGCAACCATCGAAACATCTGATCAATACATGACGGCGGCAAAGAAGCGATACGATTATGAAATCTATGACGAGGCGGGACATGCCTTTATGCGCAGCGGCGAGGATCCCAACGGGGAACAGCCTAATATCGCAGCACGCAACGCCGCGTGGGAACGAATGAAGGAGATTCTGGCGGGGCTGTAAGGAGCTTCGTTAGTAGTGCATTATAAAATCCCCCGAAGCACTATGCGCCTCGAGGGATCGTTTTTTTAACTGGCTAACTCCTTGTGGAATCGGTTGTTAGTGATGGGCAGTGGCGTGTGCAGGGCTGCCGTTGGTGCCGCTCAGGAGCACATCTCCGGCCGCCCTGAGTCCGCGACCAAATGCAGCCACCGAAGGATGTTCGTCCTTTGCCGCGGGGCGGAAGAGATTGTCTTCATTGACGACTTCTTCCGCTGTGGCTAAGAGATCATCCGTAGTGATCTTTGCATCTGCGCTGCCAGTACGACGCAGGGCTTCCAGCCTTGCGCGACGCACCGCCTCGCGAATGCATGCGGGGATTTTCCCGTCCAGCTTGGTGCCGACTTCGGTCAAATCGGCGTTGGGATCCAGTGCGTCCGCAGCGAAGTTCCGCACCATGATTTCGACAGTCTTGGCATTCGGAGCCTTGATGTCGAGCACCACGTCGATCCGCCCCGGCCGTCGCATTCCGGGATTGATCTTTTCTGGATCATTCGTCGTGAGGATCGTGATGACCCTCGAGGTCTTTCCGTCGATGCCATCGAGCACGTTCATGAGCTCGTTGACATCCTCGTCGCGATCCTCCCCGGCAATCCGGTCAACGTCTTCGCAGAAGACGACGGCCGGCTCATACAGACGAGCGAACTGCAACGCTTCTGCCAGTTCGTCCGACTGCATGACGTAAATGAACGTCCAGCCGTTTTCCGTCGCCACGCGAGCGACTTGATTGGCGAGCAGCGTCTTGCCGACACCAAAAATCCCGGCCGCAAGAACCCCCTTCTTCAGGGATTCGCCCATCCGTGCCATTTCCAGAGTGTGCCGGATCGGAACGAAGATGTTCCGGTCGATGGCCTTTTGAAGATCGTCATTGAAGATGGGGGTTTGTGTGCCCAGGTCGAAGAACTTCGGCTTGGGCATGGCGATCGTATCGCCGTCATCGTCGTAGAACTCGATCGAAAACGCTTTCCCCTTGTGCAGCGAGTGTTGGAGGGCGTGCTCGCGCACCGAATCCAGCAAGCGCCGGATCCGCTCCTCGTACTTTCGCTTGCACTGGATGTTCACCTGGAAGATCAGGCGTCCATCATCCTCCGTGGTGTCCATCGATGCATGGGCGCCTTCCATGCCCGGGAGACTCATCATTCCCCATGGCACTTGGATCGATTCGTTGACGCCAGTCATGACATCGATTTTCCGCACGCCGCATTCAGGATTGCCACAGGTGCATCCCACGGTGACAGGCCCCAGCGTTGCGCTGACTGCTGCCACAAGTGCCATTGCACCATCCCATGGCGGGACGGGCAGTGTCACCGAAATGTTGGCAATCTGTTCCTCGTTCCTGTGTTGGCGCTGCAGTGCGGAGATCACGTCAGGCAGGCTAGCCCCCTCGGGCAGGATGACTTTATCGCCCGTCCGGACGATCGTCGGGTCGTACTTTTCGTCGGGCGAGGGAATGAGCCGCTTCAACAACTGCAGCACCTGCGGGTCAAAGTCTTCAAGCAGAGATGAAGGGGAACCGAGACCATTTGCTGAATTCATTATGGACTTTCTTCGAGACTAGAGGTTGGATCTGACACATCGAACATTTTGCAGACATCATCAATTGAGACCTATCGGTCGAACGTCGAACTCCTTTCTAAATAGGGTTAGAGTTAGCCATTGTTTTCAAAAAACGATGAAGGTATTTTAATTTAAAATTTATTTTTGTCAATTATTACAAATTGTCAAATGAGTTACGAATTTATTGTTAAAACAAACTTTTGAACGAATGAAGGAGATTCTGGCGGGGCTGTAATTAGTGCCCCTCCGGAATACGTGCAGGTCTGAAGTACAGTCCTGCGTTGGCAAAATCCTGCTCCGTTGGGTTACTGGGCAGTGATGCCAGTCTTAATCGTGTTTCCGCAGAAATCGCATCTGATGCGGGGTCGGACACGGTTGGCAGACCGCGAAGCCATTGAATCAATGCCGTGCGTTGGTCTTCTGGCAGTGCTGACAAATGTCTGGTCCACGACACATCTTCCGGGGGTGCGGATAACCCTTGCGCCAACGCTGCTTGTCTGTAGGCGTCCATACACTTACGCATGTGATTCTACATGCTTCTTAAAGTTATCGAGAATCGACTGCCAGCCATCGCGTTGCATGTCGATGGGGTTCTCACTTTCAGGATCGAATGTTTCTGTGACGTGCGTGTTGTCTCCTTGTCCGCTGAATGTGATGTTCACTTTTCGGCCATCTTCCATCGTGTACGCAATTTCTTTGTGCTCGATGACTTTTGTGTACGTACCGCCGAAATCGAATCCGACGCTGCCGTCTTTTGCTTCCATGCGAGAGGTGAATGATCCTCCTTCGCGTAGGTCATTGGTGGCGCTTGGCGTGTGCCAGTCATCCGAAGCCGCGTTCCATTGCATGATGCAATCCGGCTGCGTCCAGCAGTTCCAGACGGTGTCGATGGGGGCATTGATGGATGTTTCGATGGTGATGGGGGTCATGAGGGAGGGGAGAATGAACGTTAAGTGTAGCATCAACGTATTGGTGCATGAAGAAATCAAGTTTGGTAAACGTACATGGGCATGACCCCTATTCGTTCAATGTCAACCGCCTTTTGGACAGAAGCATAAAATCCAATCGTCGTACACATTGTATCGACTGTCTCAGTGATGCTTTCGGTGCATTCTTTGATTCTCTTCCCACCCATTTTATTCGTGTAAGCACCTTCACATCATCGGCAGTTCTTATGATTGCAGCATTTTTATGCATCCCTTTTTCTGTCTCGGCGCAGGATAGTAATTCTTATGGTCTGCGAACGCCCGAATGGTCGGCTAGACGCATCATCAGTACTTTTACAAACATTGCCGGCACCACCAACAGTTCGTTCGATAACAGCGCTGTTGGTCAAACAGGTTTTGATTTCACCGCACTCGTTAGTCATTTCTGTTATCAGCCCGTGGGTGAATTTGAGCGGGAATCGTGCGATCGTCGGTTCGGAATTTACGGGAACCTGCAGGTAGCGATTCAAATGCCAGAGGTGAAATCGTTACTTGTTGATACCTTCGGGACTGGCATTCTTAATGTTTTGACTACAGTCGGTAAGCAGCAGGACGATCTGCAGGCCAAAAAAGACGCAGCCCAGCAGCGTGCGCAGAATGTCGTCTCACAGCATACGAATCTCCGGGACAGGTCGCTTATTCTTTGGAATGAGTGCAAAAGTTTGTCGGGCCGAAGTGCCGCAGGATGTTTTCAGAAGAATATCCGACTCATTCAGAAGCGGAATGTCTCGGTAGTTGCTAATATGAGCAGCCGTTAGTCGCGCCTATCATCGTTCCTAATGACATCTCCGAATGTATCGGAGGTGCTCATTGGGAGGTTGTTTTGTACAACATCCGCCAAAACCTGCGTCGCAGTTTTCTTGGCGTTTTTCTGGCTACTTTTTTTCAGCGAGAGTAACATTTCTTTTTATGAAGAAAGATGTTTCTACAAGCGAGGCCGAGGCAGTGGCGGCTTCTATCGGCATTGATTGGAATACTGCAAAATTTACGGTAGAAGATTTTCGCTACGGGATGGCGGTTGAGTATGAACATGGTACGCGTGATCCTGAGACGAACGTCACAAACGATGATCCGTTGATAACGGGAAAAATCGCGTGGGCACATTTGAAGGAATACCCGGACTACTACACGCGGCTTGCAAAATTGGAGGCCGAGGCGGAAGCATATTGGACGCAGAAAACCGTCTCATGATTGTTTCGCAGGTGCGGATTCTAGAGATTGTCCTTCAAGCCAAAACCTGCCTGCCGGCAGGCCTTCGTCGCACGCTAAATGCGCTCCTTGGTTTAGAGCGAAATCGCGGCGAAGTCCGAAGACGAAGCCGGATGGAGCTCCTTATGGGAGGCTATCACGGAAAAGTTCGAGCGTTCTCATAAGGGGTATTCATTGCGAATGTAGTAATTTCCCTGTGCCTAACTCAACGATGGCAATTGGATTATCCTTCATGCCATCAGCGGAAATTTGGAAATAAATCTGGGATACGTTCATTGGGCACAGGGGCAAATTCCGCAATGAATCATCTATTGCCAAAGGATTAGTTTTCTCTTTTAGATAGACCAGAGACATGTGAGGGACAAATTTTTCACCCCGATATTGTGGCTGCTCGCTCCATGGAATAGTGATGGATAACTTGTGGTGCATTTCATACAACGCACCACTTTCATCGTAAACTTCTCGAAATAACACATGGGGAAAACAGTTGATGTTCCCAAGCTGAATTGTGAATGGCTTGGTCGTTGCCGCAATCTCTATAACCCACTTTTTTATAGTAGGTAAGTCTTCTTGTAGAAAGTGTTTACCGATTCTTCCTGGAATATCGATGGTTATGTGAAGTCGATGTGGAGAGAGCCAATCCCCGATGATACCCGTGTGCTGTTGCAAACTCTTCGATATCTCCTGCAGTTCGGAATGTAATTCCGATGGCAAGCTAACTCCAATGTTATAAATCGGTTCCGTATCATCTTCCATGATTGAAGAGCCAAAAAGCACAGCATTGTCATGCCAAATCTTTTGATATCGATCTTTTTGCTTTGAAATACCTAGCATGATTCGATTATAGCGTTTTTTTGGCAATTCTGGAGCGGGTTACTGGAAATTATTACAACCATGATGAGTGCTTCTAGGAGTTTATGTCGGTGAGACTTACACATCATTATTCTCATTTTTGAGTTATCTTTCATTATGAGTATGATGGATTTCATGGACGAACAGCTAAAAGATCTCATTGTTGGGTTAGAGAAAGAATTGTTAGAGCCTAAAGTGCGTGCATCGAATGATGGAAGGTTAAACGAGCTTCTGGCAGATGATTTCTTTGAGTTCGGCCAGTCGGGCAATAAATACAATAAAGTGGATGTTTTGAAGGACTTGCCCGCGCATGAGGAAGAGAAATTTTTTACTTCTCAATTTGAGATGCGTACACTTTCATCTGATACCGTATTGCTTACGTACTTCTTAGAACGAGAGAATCTGGAAGCGAAGAATAAGAGTAGTTCACGGCGTAGCTCGATATGGCAAAAGCGCAATGATAGATGGCAGATGATTTTTCATCAGGGAACGCCTCTTAATATTCCCTGAACTTACTTTTTTAAAATAGCGTAGTTGTATTTCCGCTTACTCGTACAAAAATATATGGCTTGAATAAGCCATGAAATTGCTAGAGCTCCTTACTGGAACTTATCACGAGCTGATTAAAGATGATCATTTTGATTCGTGCCACCTATTTTTTCCTGGATATACAATGATAATTCAACTTCATTGAAACCCTCTTCTTTTTCGGGTCCAAATGCAGCATCGAGCGCCGCAAGAAGATCAGAACGGCTAGTACGGGCAAGTTTGTATATTTTTTCGGCTGCTACAAGAACGATGTGATCAACCCAAGTCTCCGCTTCTTCAAAAGTCCAACGGAAAACTTTTTCAGCTTCCACGGCTAGTTCATCTAGTTCTTCTGAAGTCGATGGTTTAGTTCCTAAGGTATCAGCAACAGATTCATTTACCGCTTCCAATTCTCTCCTTGTCATGTCTGTTCCTTCGATTAGCAATTGCTCTTCATCTGCCTTGGATTCCTGTAAAAATTTAGCCAGCTGAAGATCTCTCAATTTTATTTTAGTGAAATCTTGCTCGTGTCTCACATTTTTCCGTGCATCTGACTGCAGCTTCAACATGTGGACCAACATCATTTGCTCACGCTGAGAAATTATCTCCTCTGGATTCTCGATCTTTGAATCTGTAGGAAGACAGAATTCCTTCATTGCTTGAAAGCCTATGCCATATTTCCCCCAAACTTCATTGAGATCTATTTCCGTTTCCAGTATTTCTTCAAAAAATGAATCAAGCTTTGTAGGCATAACAATATTAAATAAACTAATCTATGTGTTGTCAACAATATGGAGCGGGTAGCACCCTTCGGGTACTGCCCTCCAAGCCAAAACCTGCCTACCGGCAGGCAGGCCTTCGTTGCGTGCTAAGACTTGGAACGTAGATGTTTACTCATAAATGCTCGCCCGGAATGAGATTTTAAATACCGTTCAAATTCTTCTGCCTGCGGACGATCGTGAAACGTAACCATCAGCCTTAATTTCCACGGTTTGTGTTTATTCGTATGGATGCTTTTACCAGCATTATGTTCATCAATTCTGCGCTGAAGATCATTTGTAACGCCAAAATACCAATGTTGCCGATCAAGTGACTCCAGGACATACACTATATGCATGAAAGCATCTTAAATCGTCCGGCTTCGTCTCACTTGTGTGAGACTGCGCCGAGACACCCGACAGGTCTATATTTTGTGTACTGCAAAACCTCGGCGTAGTTCTGCTGTCAGGCAGAACGTAGTCGGGTGGAGCGGGTAGCGGGAATCGAACCCGCATCCTCAGCTTGGAAGGCTGATGTACTACCACTGTACGATACCCGCTTGTGTAAATGATCCTTCGTAGGGCGCATCCTACCACAGGTAGGCCTGTCCGCCGTAGCCCACTGTTGTAGGCGGAGGTGGGCGTATTGTACGGTTCTAGAGTCTATTGGCAACCTCTGTAAGGCGCTCTGGAGAGGGTTTTCTGAAGGGATTACACGACAGCACCCGCCAGACACTCAACGGTACCCCAATCACGACACCCCGCTCTGTTATCACGTTTTTCGCGTACTCCGAGCAGGTGGGGGAATGGCGGCAGTAGCCATAGGGATGTAGATGTTTCAGCGGCCCGTGATCGGGTGAAAGCGTGTGCTGATAGCCGGTGATCAGCAGCACAATTAGATTGCGGGGAAGATACACTATGTGGTGCAAGAGATTGCGCATAGAAACGTCGTACGTAGACTGAGAGCAGTATACGCTTTATATCCACCTTGCCTCTATGAGCTGGTCACCTGCGGACATCATGATGGGACTCTACATTGCCGTTGCGGTTATGCTGATTGTCGTCCTGTATCACGTTATTTTCATTGTGGTGGATGCGCGAAAGATCGCGCGACGTATCGAAAGCCTGACGGAAGAAGTGGAAACGGTGATCATGAAACCCCTCTCCATGGCCGATCAGCTGCTGCAGTGGATGGTGGAATTCATTCAAGAAAAAGCCGAGAAGCATGAGAAGAAGAATTTGAAGTAGTTGTTAGCTGATAGCTTCTAGCTTTTAAAAACCATTTATTTCCCTAAAAGCTAACAGCTAAAACCTAAAAGCTTTAAAGTACCGTCTGCTTATCGACAAACACCCGAATAAACAATCGCTTCAGTACTTCGACCGAGCTGCTGAGTAGTTCGCCAAGCAAGGCGTTCAGGTGATGAATGCGGGTGTAGAGCTGATTCAGTTTGTACGCACCGCCCGGCTGGTTAATGCGGGCAACGGTCTTTGCTTGTTTCCGCAGGTTTTTAATCTCGGATTTGATGTGCGCTTCTAATTGCTTCTGCATAATCTTAACGCCCGGCAAATTGGCGATTGCCTGATCGCGCGTAGAGACAACAGGAGCGCTACCGCCGGTCGTTTGCGTCATGGCGCTACCGGCCCCACCACCACTCCATTGTTCACCGGGGCCGCTGCCCGTACTCTCGCTGATTTTATTGATATCTTCCAAAAATGAACCCAGCTGATTGCCGAGGTGGCTGTCTACTTTGACCGGTTGAGAGACGACAGCAGAAGGGGCTTCTG
>CAZUVN010000018.1:14964-19538 GCA_964623835.1 uncultured Candidatus Peribacteria bacterium | reverse complement strand
TGAACGGGAGAGCATGGCAGAAGAATACTGGAAAATGGGACCATGCCAAACCGGCTCTGCGCAGAGGCAGGGCCGGTGTAGCTCTCTCGTAACATCATTCACCCAACGATCCAGTGCAACAGGCTAAAGCTCATGAGCATCGAAATTCCATAGCCCCCAATCCAACCAGTTGCACTGCCTTTCTGGCCGCTGACTTGAAAATTTCCAATGCTGCCCACTTTCGTGCCAATCCACACCCAGAGGGTCAAGCCGGCGAACATCGCGATCGCGCGCATCATATTCAGCGGCATCCACATCGTCAGGAAGCCAAAAAAGAGGCAGAGAAGGAGAGAGACCAAGGCACCCACGAGCGTGCTTAGGATGCCCATGAGGAACATGGCGACATAGTCATCATCAGCCCATTTGCTAGTCTTCATCGCGTTTGCCCTTTGCTTTGGAGAGAGCGGTTTTGAATACACGAAACGGGGAATCCGTCTCGGATGTATTGAAATAATAAAATTTTATATAAATTTGTCAATACTTCGGCTTTATCACCTTCTGTCCACCCATGTAGGGCTGCAGCACTTCGGGAATCTCGACCGATCCGTCTTTCTGCTGATAGATCTCGAGGATTGGAATCAAAATGCGCGGAGAAGCGATGCAGGTGTTGTTCAGCGTATGGACGAACTTCTTCGATCCATCGACATCTTCATACTTGATGTTCAGTCGGCGACTCTGGAATTCGTGGAACGTGGAACAGCTGTGTGTCTCGCCGTACTTTCCGCGGCTGGGCATCCAGGTCTCGATATCGTTCTTATAGATCTGACCCTGCCCCATGTCGCCGGTGCAGACATCGACCACGCGGTATGGAAGCTTGAGCGCTTGCAGTACAGCCTCTGCATTGCCAAGAATTTCGGCGTGCATTTTTTCGCTTACTTCAGGGCTGTTCTCGCACAAAATCACCTGCTCCACTTTCTGGAACTGATGAATGCGGTACAGGCCATGCGTGTCTTTTCCGTAGGTTCCAGCTTCGCGGCGGAAACAGTTGGAATAGCCGGCATAGCGCTTCGGCAAATCAGAAAGTTTTAGGACTTCACCCTGATGATAGCTGGTAACCGCAACCTCTGACGTACCAATCAAATACAAATCATCAGACTCGATTGGCTGGCTCAAATCTTTACGGACACCGACCGCGTATGCCATCTCCTCTCCACCTGGGAAGTAGCTTGTTCCCATCATCGCGTTCCAGTTGGCGAAGACCGGAGGCGTGAACAAGGTGAATCCGCGCTTCACCAACATGTCGATGGTGAACTGCATCACCGCCAACTCCAATCGCGCACCATCACCTTTCAAGAAGTAGCTGCGGCTTCCGGCAATTTCGACACCGCGTGGAATATCAATGATGTCGAGCAGTTCTCCGAGTGCGACGTGATCCTTAAATTCAAAATCAAACGTTGTCGGTTCGCCGACCTTTCGAATTTCGACGTTCTCGGAATCATCTTTCCCCACCGGAACCTGCGGCAATGGAATGCCCGGCATGCGCAGTTGCAGATTCGTCCACTCTTTCTCAATTTCATCGAGCTCCTGCTCTTTCACTTTCAACTGATCTCCGAGCGCCTTCATCTCTGCAATCATTGTCGCCTTCTCATCGCCTTTCATCTCGGGAATTTTCTTGCTGGCGGCGTTCTTGGTTGCACGCATGTCCTCGACTTCTGTTACCAGAGAACGGCGCTTCTCATCGAGCGAAAGAAACGCATCGACGGAAATCTTGATGTTCTTCTGGTTAGCCGCAATTTGATAGGCGTCGGGCCGAGCTCGAAGATCTGCGAGGTCAATCATAGTAAAGTGGAATGGAGGTCGTCTGCCCGTCCGAAGCCCCATAGGGCGAAGGCGGGTTGAGGTCGATCATGTGACCTAGGGTAGACGAATGCCGTGGATCCTACAACGATCATATTTCACCCGTTTTGCCAATGACGTGGATTATCCTTGATGTACCGGCGAATCGTTTCCAATGCGGCATCGTCGCGGATGATTCGGTCGTGGAAACGCGGTTGCCACCGGAAATCGGGGTGGCCGGATTGCCATACACGTTTGGTGCACGCGGATTTGAATTGGCCGATGACGGAACCCACGGAACCCGGTGGGGGCCGGGCGATGCGATCCGATTTTTCCGTAGGGACGTGCGAATCGCACGTCCCTACCCCCATTTTTGATTGTTCACCAATCACAATAATCCCGTGCATATGATCGGGCATGACGATAAACGCATCGATCGTCACATGGTCAAAATGATCCGGAATCGTACGCCAACATTCGTGGGCAATTTTCCCGATATCCGATAATTCCATCATCCCGTTTTGTATTCGTCCGAACCACGGCATGCGCCCATCGGTACAAATGGTGATGAAATACCGGCCGGGACCGGCGTAATCCCACCGTGGATTTCGTACCGATTCATTCCGGTATTTCCCTCGGAATTTCCCAGTATTCATGAGATCATCGTATGGGCATGCCATTGTTGTGGGGACGTGTGATTCGCACGTCCGTACGACCGATCATCGATTCATCGCATAAAGAAGGGAAATTCCCCCGTTCTTCCATTCCATAGAACGGTCGGTCATGGTATGATCGGTGGTCAATTTATATATGCCCAAGCAGAAGCCGTTTATCCTCAAAGCGCCCTATCAGCCAACTGGCGACCAGCCGGAGGCTATCAAAAAGCTCGTGGCGGGGCTGGAGAAAGGCGAGAAGCATCAGACCCTGCTCGGTGCCACGGGAACGGGAAAAACCTTTACCATGGCCAATATTATCCAGCAGGTGCAGCGCCCGACGCTGGTTTTGGCCCACAATAAGACGCTGGCTGCCCAGCTTTGTAACGAGTTCCAGCAGTTCTTCCCCGATAATGCGGTCAGCTACTTCGTCTCGTACTACGATTACTACCAGCCGGAGGCGTACGTACCGCACACCGATACGTACATCGAGAAAGATGCGAGCATCAACGAAGAGATCGAAAAGTTTCGCCATGCGGCAACCATGAACCTGCTCACGCGCCGTGACGTGCTCATCGTTGCATCTATCTCCTGTATTTACGGTCTTGGAAACGTCGAGAGCTACGAAGCGCTCGCCATCCACTTGGAGCGCGGCATGCCCATTCAGCGCGACAAGCTGCTGCGTCGTCTGACCGATATTCAATATCGGCGATCGAACTTGGAATTCAAACAGCGGATGTTCCACGCGCTCGGAGATACCGTCGAAATCTTCCCGCCAAATGGAGACACGGTCATTCGTATCGAATGTCCGTTCGATGAAATCGATGTGATTCAGGAAGTCGACAGCTTCACTGGAGAAGTGCTGGAAGAACTGCAGGAAGTCACCATCTTCCCTGCTGCGCACAACGTCACCACCAAAGAGAAGATTGATCAGGCGACCGATGCGATTCTGGCGGAGATGAAAGAAGTGGAGCAGGAATTTTTGAAGCGTAATGAATATGCCAAAGCCGAACGAATTCGCATGCGCACAGAGTACGATGTCGAAATGCTCAAAGAGACGGGCTACTGCACGGGCATCGAAAACTATGTGCGGTATCTTGAAGGCACTCCTCCTGGCTCTCCGCCATCAACGCTCCTGGACTACTTCCCCGATGATTTCCTCCTCTTTGCCGATGAGTCGCATATCAGCATTCCGCAGATCGGTGGTATGTACGAAGGAAACAAGAGCCGCAAGACGACGCTTGTCGAGTACGGTTTCCGCCTGCCGAGCAGCTTCGACAACCGGCCATTGATGTTTGACGAATGGGAGAAGCGCGTCGGACAGCGAATCTACGTCTCCGCGACACCCTCAAAATACGAGTACGCAAACACGCCGAAAGAGCACTTTGCCGAGCAGATTATCCGCCCGACCGGACTCATCGATCCGCAAGTGACCGTCAAGCCGACGAAGCACCAGATCGATGATATTACCAACGAAATTCAGGAGGCGCTCAAGCGCAACGAGCGCGTGCTGATCACGACGATCACCAAGCGCATGGCCGAAGATCTCACAAAGTTCCTGAAAGATCGTGGCCTAAATGTGCAGTACATCCACAGTGATGTTGAAACACTCGATCGTATCGAAATCCTGCGCCAGCTGCGTACCGGTGAAATCGACATCCTCGTCGGTATCAACCTGCTGCGTGAAGGACTCGATCTTCCGGAAGTCAGCTTTATTGCGATTCTCGATGCCGACAAGCAGGGCTTCCTCCGCTCACGCGATGCACTGATTCAGATTATTGGTCGCGCTGCGCGTAACGTGAACGGCCACGTGACGCTGTATGCCGACAAAATGACCGATGCGATGAAAGGGGCTATCGATGAGACCAATCGCCGCCGCACGATTCAGGAGGACTACAACAAGAAGCATGGCATCACTCCGCAGACGATTATCAAAGCGATCCACGATATTGCGGAGGAGTCACGTAAGCTCGAATTACGTCGCCCCAAGCACGATCATACGAAGATTCCGAAAGATGAGAAGAAACGTCTGATGACCGAGCTGGAACAGCAGATGGAACTCGCCGCAGAAAATCTTGAATTTGAAAAAGCAGCGGATCTGAGAGA
>CAZUVN010000018.1:3549-14864 GCA_964623835.1 uncultured Candidatus Peribacteria bacterium | reverse complement strand
AGATGGAACTCGCCGCAGAAAATCTTGAATTTGAAAAAGCAGCGGATCTGAGAGACGAGATAGAATTGCTCCGAAGAGAAGTAGCGTAGACATGATAAAAAGATCACATAGGCCGCGTTCCAGCATGTCACCCTGAGCGTAGTCGAAGGGTTGAAAAAGCAGCGGATCTGAGAGATGAGATTGAACTGTTGAGACGGGAGGTTTCTTAATTAACTCAACGCGCCATTCATCTTCACCACCTGTTCACGACGTGGTCCTACACCGACTTCAAGAATGTCGATGCCGAGGCGTGCTCGCGTCATTTTCAAAACTCTCAGAAGTTGCGGTGGCAAATCTTTATCCTCTCTCACATGTGAAATATCCCCTTGGAAGGCGTCGATATACGTGATGATGGGTTGAACGGCGCTCAGCTCCTGATCAGTTGTCGGCACGTACTCGATCACACTATCGCCAATGCGGTATCCTGTTACTACAGGAATGGCGCGATCATGTGTGCCTGCAAAATCAGCAAGTCTGTCTCCTTTTGTAAGGTAGATACCGTTGAGACCATTGGCTTTTACGGCATATTCCAGCTGCATTAAGTCAGGCATGCCCATCCGGCGTGGGCGTCCGGTTGTGGCGCCGTATTCACCGCCGAGAATGCGCATAGCGATGCCCACTTCTAGAGGATCTTTTGATGCAAGCAGTTCACGCACGCGATCACCGTAGAGTTCACGCTCCTTTTCCCGATTGAAGTACGCTCCGCCGTCTTTCATGCAATGCTCTTCAGAGCGTTTGCCTCCCAATTCCGCAGCAAATGGTCCATGTCCTACACGCGATGGAGTCAGTTTCGCGACACCCCATGCGTTCCGTTTGTAATCGACGGGAATACCAGTGCTTACAAATGCTGCAGCCACACCGGTATTACTGGATGTGACATTCGGTGTGACGCCAAAAGTGCGATCGAGGCCGAATGCTTGCGCACCCTCCATCAAAATTTTCGCTCCTAAACGAATTTCTTTTTGGAGAAGTAGTGGATCAAAGTCCACAAGCTTTGCTATGTCTGCAGTGGCCTGCTGGAGTTTTGCCATCGCCGCTGCAACATCATAGTCAGCGCCAGAAATATTCAGTTTCTGCATCTCTGCTTCAAGATTTCGTTTAATCATGTCTAAAGCCCACTCGTAGTTATGAACAAGATCGCCCAAACGAATGTCGAGCTGGCGGTCATCTTCTACACGCATAGCCTGCCATGCATATGCGGGGCCAATTCCTTTCCCTGTCGTTCCTACTTTTCCCTTAATCGAATGGATGTCGCGCAAAATATGCGCAGGCTGCACGACCGATGCCTGCGGTGAGATGCGCAATCTATTCCGCACACTCAGCCCGTGAGTTTCTACCATCTGGATTTCTTTCATTAATCCAACAGGATCAACAACGCAGTGAGCGCCAATAAACAGCTTTTTATCGGGATGGATGACCCCGGACGGAATTAAGTTGAGTGCTATATCCACATTTCCTGCCTTCACCGTGTGCCCGGCATTCTGTCCGCCGTTGTACCGAGCAACCCAGTCATAATTTTCTGCTAAACCGTCGACAAAACGGCCTTTTCCTTCGTCACCGTGCTGCATTCCAATAACGACATCTGCATAGCCCTCATGGGGGCCAAATTGTTTCGTAGGCATAGGAGGGCGATCATCCCCTTCGTCTCCAGATAATGTCAAGAATGACCCGGTCGCCTAATTGTTTGCGAATGTGTTGCAAGAGACCTTCTATGCGCAGAGCGGTGCCATGGGGCACAATGCTTTCTTCGCTCGTAATACGTCCGTTATCAATCTGACGTTCTAATAAGTTAAGAATCTCATCCACAGACGTACGAATATCCTCGTTTAATCGCATGGCAAATGGCACAAGTTTTTTATCAAGCTGATCAAGAACATCGATCGCCGTGAAGAATGTTCGGCCGACCTCGTGATCGTTCGGTTGCACAGTCTGCTAAGTATACTCTACTTGGCAAATATGACGATCATGCTTCGCCAGGATCCGTTTTTGCTTTACTCAGGATTGCGCGTAATCGAAGCCGAAATTTGTGCATTTCAGTCTTCGTCAAACGAGCTTCCGCAACTGCGTCCCACAATTCACGAAGCTCCATGGCGTCTGTATGCGGGTTTTCGGCCGCACGGTTGATGGCGGACTGCAGAATCCCTCTCCGGCTTTCTTCTTTCCATGGGGTGAGTTCATTTCCCATCTCATTATTATACCATATTAGCCCAACATTCGCACCGCCTCTTTATACCCTTCCGGCGTACCCGTATCGAGCCGTACGCCCTCAAATTCCGTACCGTAGATTGGGCTGCCTTTGCCGTTCATCTCAATCAGCGCATCGATCAGCCGAATCTCGCCGCCATGGGATGCGCCGACCGTTGGCAGCACATCAAATGTTGCTCGTGGAATGATGTACTTGCCGACAATCGCGAGTGTCGACGGTGCGTCCTCAGGTTTCGGTTTTTCGACCAGGCCGGCAACGCGATGCACCTTTCCGTTCGATCCTCCTGCAATGTCGACAATGCCGTAGCTCGCCGTTTTCTCTCGTGCGACGTTCTGCAGACAGAGCATGGCAGCTGCTGTCTGCTGATCTGCCGGGACGTTCTTCAGCGCATGCATCAGCTGTTCCAGTCCACTTGTAGTGTGCGCGATTAAATCGTCACCAAAGAGAATGGCGACATGATCGCTTTTCACCCAATCCGCTGCTTGCAGAATGGCGTGGCCATCTCCCAATTGCTGTTCTTGGTACACCACATGAAAATTCACGTTGTCGTAGCGCTGTAATTCACTCAATGCATCGCTTTTCCCACGTCGTGCCAACTCCTCTTCCAATGCAGGGTCTGCGTAGAAGTATTGTGGAATACCCTCCTTCCCTTTGCTGATGACAAAGCAGATATCGGTAATGCCGACACTGAGGCATTCATCGACCAACAGGGCAATAATCGGCCGATTTCCAATCGGGAGTAATTCTTTGGGTACGACCTTGGTCCACGGCAGAAATCGGGTACCGAGACCTGCGACCGGAAGAATGGCTTGGGAAAGCTGCATAAATGGGCTCTGAGTATAGGGGTAAAACCCCTGTTTTGACAAAACTTCTCTGAGCGACTATAATGGCCAGAAACATTCACATCCACTTCCCCATCTGTTTATGTCCGAGCGCCAGTCCGATCATAGTGATTCTTCTTCTGTTTCACAGCCACCGGCTGACGTGATGAAGAAAGTCGTAGAGCCTCTCTTTGCAAGTCAAAGTGAGCTCGGGGATCTGATTGATCAGGTGACGATTCATAAAAAGAGCCCGGACAGCGTGCGTGATGAATTGCGACAGACTGCTTCCCGCGTTGCAAAAATTCTACGCCGAGTTGATGAAGAGCATGTTGGGGAATATTTCGATGCTACGGTTCTTGAGAGTGCTCAGCACTTGGTAGATAACGCTCGTGCAATCGCTTCAGGGAAAATGCCAACCGCTGATCTGAATTACGATTCAGCCGCCTAACATTGCCGTTCTTTCTCTTCCGTCCCATAAGACGGAAGCTTCACACAAACATGCATCTCGAATGGGGTGCATTTTTGTTATCCTTCGGCAAGCTCAGGATGACAACTATTCTCAGTTATTGAAGGCGGTTCGACAGGCTCACCGCGCCCTGAGCTTGTCGAAAGGCATCATAAAATATAGATGCATCGTCATGGTGAGCTTGCCGAACCATCCTACAATTAAGCTTCACTAATCCTCACAATCTTCACTTTCTCTTCCTTCGGAATCAGGATCTTCAGGATGCACTCTTTGTTGAATGTTGCTTTCACTTTCTTTGGATCAATGGTGCAGGGCAGCGTGACACTGCGGCTGAATTCCCCCCAGAAACATTCTTGCAGGTAGTACTGATCACCCGGAATGTTGTCAGTCTGCTGACGCATGCCGCGGATCGTGATCACGTTATCGGAAATCTCAAGATCGAGATCACTCAAGCGGACACCTGCAATCGGCGCTTTAATAATGTAGTAGTTATCTTGCTCGTAGATATCGACCGCAACCTGACCTTTTCCCGCCTGTTTTGGCGTCTGTACAACTGGTTCATGAAAGCTGGGAACCGGCGTGCTGCCGCCCGAGAATGGACCGTCGAGTTCCGAGTTTTCCACAATGTCCGGGGTCAGCGGATCCTGCCCGAGGGAGGAGAAAATGCCGTGGAAGGGGAACTGCGATGGCATGGATCGAGTCTTATAGTATCCCGGACCATGATTTATGAGCAAAAATGTTCGGTGGAAAGTATGTGGAAAATATGAGGATGTGTTGTGGATAACTTGTGTATATCTATGAGTGCGTGCTCACCATGACACATCGTTGTATCTCTACTAAGCTGGGGATGTGTCGATTCTTCAAGCAATCATCGTTGGCATTGTGCAGGGCATTACGGAGTTTTTACCGATCTCGAGCGACGGCCATTTGGTCTTGTTTGATCGCTTGCTCGATCTGCCACTCGACGGACGCGATGCACTTGGGTTCGACATTCTGCTTCATGCCGGAAGCTTGCTTGCCATTCTCTTGGTGTACCGAATGACGTGGGTCGGGCTCATCAAAGGATTGGTACGTCGTGATCACGGTTCATGGATGACAACGGGACTTCTGATGGTTGCAACCATTCCCGGCGTCGTTGCCGGATTGCTCTTTGAGGATGCAGTGAGTTCGATGCGGTCGTTTACGGCAGCAGGCATCGGGTTTCTTGTGACCGGTTGTGTGTTGATCATCGGTGAGCAGATCGGGCGTCGGCAGACAGCGTCGGCATCGATTAGTGTGTGGCATGCGATTGCTATCGGAGTCGCACAGGCAATCGCCATTCTTCCTGGTGTCTCGCGTTCCGGTTCAACTATCAGCGTCGGGCGTGCACTCGGACTGAAGCGTAGCGATGCACTGGACTTCTCGTTCCTCATGGCCGCGCCGATTATAGGCGGTGCAGTGGGGAAAACACTGGTCGATGCATTGCAGGGTGCAGTGATTTTCCCCTCTCCGGCGGTGTCGGTAACCGGTGCCGTTACATCATTTGTTGTCAGCATGGGCGCTATCGCATTGCTGAAACTGATTGTCGTGAAGCGCAGTCTGGCGGTCTTCAGCTGGTACGTGATTCCGCTCGGCGTCATCTTGATCTTGATCGACGTGTTCTAAGCATGTCAGATGATCTTGACCGAACACACGAGGAAGCGAAGGATGAACGGTGACGCTTCCCCGTCCGACCATGCTTCTTGCTGAGCCTGTCCATGCTTCAGATATCGATGATGAAGGTATGGACCATGATCATGCTCTCGATGCGTTTGCGTATCTTGTGTGTGGCATCCGGCAACTGTGCACGAATGACATCGCATCTCTGGCTCCGATTATCCTGGATGGAGTAGGGATGCACCGTATAGATCCCTTCTTGGAGTTGCTGGCCGATCAGATGCCGGAGTATCCCGATGCCCAAAAAGACTACGATGCTCTTGTGACAGCCATCGAAACGGAGATGGAATTGCGGCATAGGGCAGTCGCCGTCATTTTTGGTGAGCCGATCATAACAGCCGCATAAAGGGCGCTTTGGTGCTTTCTGAGGCATGGAAAAAATACCGTACATTTCGCCTTGCACCTGCGTCGGCGCCTAGTAGAATTGCGTCCCTCCCGTCGTGACGGGTACACTTCCTCACTTGCCCCACTTCTTTATGTCCGTCCAGCTCCGCAACTACATCCGCAAACTTCGCTTTGAACACGGTATGACGCAGGAGGAATTGGCGTTGCGCACGGGTGTGAGCCGCCAGACGATCATGTCGATTGAGCGCGGACAGACAAATCCATCAGTGCTCTTGGCATACAAGATTGCCGCTGCCTTCAACGTGCCGGTGACATCGGTCTTCGACATTGAGGGGAAGTTGATGCCGGTCTAAATAGCTGTTAGCTGATAGCTTCTAGCTTTTAGAATTTTTCACTGTGCTCCCCTAACAGCTAACAGCTGAAAGCTATCAGCTTCGGAGCTTGTTTGTGTGACTCTGATATCTGCCAAGACAATTTGAGCTTCAGTTTTTCCGTTCCACGCATTGATCCCAATACGACACGCAAGGTCGACGGGGGTGTTTTCAAGCTGATTCATCAAGTGTCCCAGGTTGAACCCGATCAGCGGGATGCCATTTACACGTGCCTGCAGATGCTGGCCGGTTGATCCTGCTTGACGGATGCGATCAAGCTGGACACTCTGGATTAGGAGGGTCGGTTCGGTGTTTCCCTGTCCGAATGGTGCGAGGGTGGAGAGATGACGATAGAGATGTAGGTCGATCATCTCCGGTGCCGCGATGCCGTCGATGTGCAGCGTGGGTGCAAGTGTGGTGATGCCCATATGTTCCCGCGCATCAGCCGCGAGCAGATCGGATAATTCGACAAAGTGATCGAGTGGAAAGCTGGCGCCTGCTGCCTGGGCATGTCCGCCGAAGTGCGTCAGTAGGTGTGAGGCACGTTTGAGTGCGGCAGCGACGTTATAGCCCGGCGGCGAGCGGAAACTTGCGGTGCAGGTATCGCCATCTATGCATGCGGCAAAGGATGGTCGTCCAAATCGCTCAGTGAGTTTCCCGGCAATCAACCCGACAATGCCCGGCGAATAACTCGCACTCGCGGTGCCAAGAAATGCGGGGAGGGTATTTTCCGGCCCAATCGATTGCAATGCTTCTTCCAGTGCATCAGCGGTGTCGCTCTGGCGTTGTGCGTTGAGTGTTTCCAAGATGTCCGCTTCGTCCCCTTCTTCGGTCAGTGCTTTGAGCGCAAGTATAGGGTCGGCCATGCGGCCGGCTGCGTTGATGCGTGGAGCTAAGCGCCATGCAACATCGGTACTGGTGATATCGCCACTGCAGGTTCGCACAATGAATGATTTGAGTGGTCCCTGCGGCAAATGCGCAATCGACTGCAATCCACTCTGCACGATGTATCGGTTGCCGCCAGAAAGCGGGACTAAATCGGCCATGGTGCCCATCATCGCAAGGACACGATCGATATCATGGTCGACCCAGTGTTCACTGTTTTCGAATGAGCGGATGAATGCCAAGGCAACGCCTGCGGCTGATGGATGCGGTTCAGGATGTTCGGGTGATAACGCGGGATGGAGAATTGCGTGTGCGGACGGAACGGTTTCAAAATGATGGTGATCGAGGATCAGCACGTCGACCCCGTGTTCTTTCGCGCGCTCCATCGCTTCGTGTGCGGCAATGCCGTTGTCGACCGTTAACAGCAGATCGATGTTTTGGTCGGCAAACTGATCGACGTGATGGGATCTGATACCGTAGCCATCGCGGATGCGATGTGGGAGTCGGATGATCGGATCGCGCCCGTGCCGCTGGACTAATCGCTGCAACAATGCCGTCGATGTCACGCCGTCACAGTCGTAATCACCAAAGATCGCGATCTTCTCTCCTTCTGCAAACGCTCGCTTCAATCGGTGGGTCGCCTTTCCCATATCCGGATAGACGGCAGGGTCAACAGCAGAGACAGAAGCATCAAGCCCGCGAAGCCGTTGAAGATGCTGTGCGAACGCGCCTGCGTCGCTGACAGATGCGGCGTTCGCGGTGTTCCACTGCTTGCCGGTGAAGGACGTTTGGGAGTCGATAGCCGCACACTAGCAGAAGCGTCAGTCTGTTCCATGAAAAACTGCTTCAGTGCTTTAGTGCATCAAAGCACTTTTTGAGTAGATTTGAATTTGATGATGACATCGGTTTCTGCGAGGATAGATGCCGCATGCTCAACAGGCGGATTCTCCTCACCATGGCATTTATTTTATCCATTGGTGTGGTCGTGGGTTCGATCCCGTCGTATCAGTTGTTGAGGGGGCAGTTTGGTAGTAATCAATGCGGTGGTTTTTTTGGTGGGGACTGTCCACCGCCGACCAGCTCATTCTATCCGCAGTATCCCACATCATTTCTGGATGCTGCTTGTGGTTCATCACTCGAACAGCAGTTTGGAAATGTCATAAAGCGTGTATTTCAGTATCCGGGATGCATGAAGTGGTCCGGTCAGGTTGGCGAGTGTGGAGGAATGAATGGCACACCTTCATGCGAAAGTTTGGCGACATGCCAGCCTGCAGATTACATGTGGCCCGGCTTTTATTACTTTAATGCCAACGAAGAGCCGGTTTGCACGGGCTACCAAGGCGCAGGAGGAAGTACGTACGTTTTCGGACAATGTGATGCAGCGACGTACGGACTGCAGGGGCCGCACGATTGTGGGTTTGGAAGGCCTGCAGAAATCGGGGAGTCCTGTAATGACATTTACTGCTGTGCGGACGGTGCCTTCCAGACGGATTGGCAATATGCGGAGTGTGCTGATCCGCTTGCTCAATGTGTACCAAATACAGTTAATGGAGTGACCAGAGGGCACATCTGCAATTGCCCTCCCAACCACACAGTCCGTGCAAACAATGGCGTAAAATATTGTGCGCCTTACGAATGTGGAAACGGCATCAAAGAGGGAACGGAACAGTGTGATTACGGCGAGCAGAACGGTGAATATAACTGGCTGGCGATGGGAACCTGTACCAATCAGTGCGTATGGGAACCGGCTACTGCCTCTTCTCAGCCCTCTGCTTCTTCCGCTGCGCCGAGTTGCGGCAACAGTATCAAAGAAGGGGCGGAAGAATGTGATGCAGGAAGCAACAACGTCCCAACCAATATCGCAAACAAAGACTGGCTCGATATCACACCGCAGGATGCGGCGGTGCTCGATAATTCCAATTGTCTTACGACATGCAAAATCGCACAGTGTTCCGATAAAAACAGCGATGGATCGCCAAAAGACAATGATGATAAAAACGGCGCAAACTCAACTGACCGTGCTTGTTTTGGTGGCGCCTACGGTGAACTTGGATATCTGCCCGGCTACAACGTCGAGGATTGTCCGATGTGTCAGCGAGAGGATGAAGAGGATAATCAAACACGCAGGTTGGCTCTTCTGCAGAATAATCTAACAGCCCTTATTCTTCCGGTTGATGATGACGAGCTTCCCCCACGCCCATTCTCATCGTATTACTGTCGTGGAGGAAGCAACGACATACGAGGTGAGGTATGCAGCTGTGATAGTGGCATTAAGATGATGGACAGCACCGAAGATGACGATGATGTCCCCGAGTGTACCATTGTTCCCTCTAGTGCTGATTGGACGTGGGCTTGTCGAAGAGACGGTGATTGCGATACAGGTTATCGCTGTGCGTTCTATACACGCTTTGCAAATGGAACCAGTCCTGTCGATATCTTCCGCTGTAAGCGATTGGTTGATGATGGTGACCTTGGATGCCGATCGCGGTGGGACTGTGATGACAACTACGTTGGGGATCCGTTGCAGGGAAACAGAACACTCGAAAGTGATGGAATGATGAAGATTACCCGTAACTCAAACAATCAGCTTTCGCCGGATTACAAATGCATTTCATTCAATACTTCTGAACAGGGGCGGTGCTGTGGGCCGAATACACAGGAATGTAAGCGTCGCGCGTATGCGAGTGCCGGGACATCGACCGCAACAGTGCCGCAGTTTGAGCAGTGTGAGCAACCGCCGAATGGCGGATTTCCTGGAACAATAGCCGGTGGATTTGGTGGTGGAGGTGACAACGGTGGAGATACAGATGGTAATGATCCCGGCTCTTCAGGCTCACAAGGTTCTGCAGGCTCTTCTGCACCTGCATGCTTCAATGCCAATCCTTGTATTGCCCTCACGATCCAGGGCGGTCAAAACGTCTACACCGTTCCTGCAACCTGTCCGCTCACGGGCAATAAACGTACCTGCTACAACGGCTGTGTCGCGGGACTCAATAACGGCACGACCCCAAACCCGGCTACGTGCAATACCCGTTGCAGTGTTTCCGAAAGTGATTTGAATCTCTGTCCATGCAATAGCGGTTATCAGCAATGTGTCACCGATGCCATCAACGAGCAGCGAGCATGCACGTCTCTCTGTGTCTACGATCCGAACCCAACAGCTTGTCGCGGTGAATGTGCCAACGACTATCGTGCAAACATTGCAGCGTGCGGTCGGGCTTGTCCTGCATCGTCTTCACAAGGATCCCTACCGCCTTTTGCATCAGTCAGCAGCCGCCCATCTTCTTCTCGTAGCAGCGCTGTCACATCCGGAGGTAGCTCGTCACGTCCGTCGTCCGGTGCGTCTTCATCGCGATCATCCGGCGGCTCAAACCCATCCAATGCATCGCAGCCGTCATCTGGAGTTCCTCCCACTAGCCAACCCTCATCCGGACGCAGTTCGTCGCGTGCATCATCAGTCTCCTCATCCATCTGTCTGAATGGAGATAAATGTATGCTCCACACCGATTGCCTAAAAATGGGCGGTCAACTGCGTGATCCTGGCTTCTGCGGCGTTGCAGGAAACTCAGAATTATTCTGCTGCCGATTGCCCGATCACTCGTCCCGTTCATCCGGCAGTTCTCGCTCCTCAGGATCGTCTGTCAGCAGCGGGTCATCCCGCTCTTCCGGAAGCTCTCAGTCATCCGGCACTTCCCGTTCCTCTGGTAGCTCTACCTCTCGTTCGTCCGGAAGTTCAACGTCTCGTTCCTCCGGTAGTTCTACTTCTCGTTCATCTGGATCTTCCACATCTCGCTCCTCTGGATCCTCAAGGTCCAGTTCTTCCTCGCGTTCTGTCATTGTCGATCCTTCGAGCGGTTCCAGTCGCTCTTCTTCCAGATCATCCTCATCAGCCGGACTCTGTGAACAGTTCCCGTGGCTCTGCTCATCATCTTCATCGCGCTCATCCGGATCTTCTCGCAGCAGCTCTTCGCGCAGCTCCGGCTCCTCTCGTAGCTCGTCATCGCGCACAAGCTCCCGGTCATCCTCATCGGTCATTGTGTACAACGAATGTCTGGGCAACGAATGTCTGATCGGCGGAGATGGATACTGTGCCTTGCAGAATCGATCGTGTGAAACAACAGCCACTCTGCCCTGTATCCGTTGTGTGTCTGACAACTCATCTGCTCGTAGTGTCGGAAACTCCGAAAGTTCCGACGGTAACATAACGGGTGATGATGGAGGTGATATCTCCGGTGACGGATCAAGCGCACGCTCCTTCTTCTCCACGTCTTCCCGCGTCTCCTGTACGTGGCATGACGAATGTGCAAATGGCATTTGTATAACCGGTGTCTGTACCGATATTCCTTGTACCGATAACTTCCAGTGCCCGACCAACCGTTGTGAGAACGGTGTCTGTGCACCCTGCACAACATCAGCGCAATGTCCTGCAACATATATCTGCAACAGTGGATCCTGCATTCCTCCCGTGACGTCCGACGACAGCTGTC
>CAZUVN010000018.1:0-3449 GCA_964623835.1 uncultured Candidatus Peribacteria bacterium | reverse complement strand
TATATCTGCAACAGTGGATCCTGCATTCCTCCCGTGACGTCCGACGACAGCTGTCAGACAGATGACGATTGTGCTGCCAATTCCCGCTGTATCCTCAACCGCTGCCTGACTCCTCAGCAGATTGCTGCCCTTCCTGACTTCTGTGGCAACCTGAGAATGGACGCCGGTGAGCAGTGTGATAACGGTTCACAAAACTCTGATGCACCGAATGCGTACTGCCGCACAGACTGTCGCCTTGGCCGTTGCGGCGATGGCATCATCGATACGCCGCTTGAGCAGTGTGATGACGGAAACACTGTTGATGGCGACGGATGTTCCGCACAGTGTATTCCCGAGCGTGGCGCACCGGTCACGCTTCCAGCGCAGGTTATTGAGTTGCCGTTCACGGAGAACAGTAATCAGAATCAACCCAATCAACCAACCGTACCCACTCAACCCGTTGTATCAACCCAACCCAGCTCCCCCTCCGTCCCATCAACAGCTGAAACAGGACCAGCAGCACTCGCAGTGATGTTGGCAGGCGGGACAGCGGGACTGTTGTATCGCCGGAGGCGGTAAGAACCAAGGTGCAAGATCCAAGAACCAAAAAATGTGGATCTTGGATCTTTCGTTGATATTACATCGCAATGTTTTCTAGATCTGAACAACTAAATCCATTTTTGCGATGTACCGCTAAAAAACAGTATCGGTAGACTGTGAAGGATTATGTTTTCGCGACTTGCCCGTTTAGTTTCTATTTCCGGAACAGTCATTCCGCTTGTTTTGATAATAGCATTGGTATTTATGCAGGATCGGTCTGTATTGGACAATCTGCAGGGGCAAGTATTTGCGTGTGGTATGTCAAATCCCCCAGGCTCCCCCTGTCCAAATGGTTGGTATCCCGCTACTAATGGTAATGGCTGTAATATCCAAGATGGGACAGCTTGCACGAATCAGCAGTGTCACAATAATACTGGACAGTGCATAATAGGTATCTGTACATGCGGCGCATCGTCCAGCGCTGTCTCTTCCGTCGGCCCCAACAATCAATCATCGACTGCGTCGTCGCAGGGATTTTCGCAAATGTCGTCCATTGGACCGAATAATCAATCATCAGCCGGCTCTTTGCCTTCGACTGGATCATTCCCGTCAGCAGCTTCTTCCGCCTGCTCCGGTCCTGCTTGTATCACCGTCCAGTCCTCCTCCCCGCAACCCCCACCTGTTTCGTCCAGCGCAATCTCTACCGTCGTATCGAGCACCACATCTACTCCACCGATGTGTTTAGACGATTCCGATTGCGACGGCACCTGTCAGCCGGGATCAAATTGCCGCCTCACTGACCAAGGATGTATGAGGATGGAAGTCTGCGGCTCCTGCGTTCAGAGGCAGGGTACGTTCGTATGCATGACCACCGTACCCAGAAGAACGCGGGAAGTAGCTTGTGATGCGTCTGCGTGTCCTGCACCGTCTTCTGCTTCTTCGCTCTCTTCCTCTTCTCGCTCTTCCTCCCATTCCTCATCACTCAATCCGTGTCCTGCAGGCTTCAGTTGTATCGACAAAGAAGTCTGTCTCGCATCAGGTGAAGAGAATACTGGTGCAGGCAATGTCTGCGGTGATAGTACGACTTGCTGCCGTCTCCGGTCTTCCTCGTCCCGTTCATCCTCCCGTTCTTCGGCGAGGCCCTCCTCCCAGTCATCATCCTCTACATCGGTTGTGGAGTGTCAGTCGGCTAGCGATTGTCCGCCGGTTGAAGATGTCTGTTCGGAATGTACCAAGCTTCCCGATGGCTCCTGTGCCAAGGTCTGCGTGACGCGATTTGCAGTCTGCACATGGCCGGGCATCTGTTCTGTTGTCGGGACTGATACCTATCATGACTCGTGTGCTGCAGATGCTTGCTTTGTTTCATCAGGCTCCTCTCGCTCCTCCAGTTCTTCTTCACACTCTGTCATCGTCGATCCTCCCCCCTCTTCGGGCTCCAGTCGCTCCTCCGGAAGTTCCGAGAGCTCCGGCAGCTCTCGCAGTTCCAGTTCTTCCCGTTCCATCATCATTGATCCCTCGAGTGGCAGCTCCAGAAGTTCTTCCTCCCGATCCAACTCCTCCACCTCCGTCATCGTCTCCAACGAATGCCGCGGCGATGAATGCATGCGTGGAGGCGGTGATTACTGTGCCGAACAGGATAAATTTTGCCTGACGACATCCACTCTTCCCTGCATTGTCTGTATCGGCGGTACACCAAGTTCCGGCAGCTCTCGCAGTTCCAGCTCTTCCCGTTCCATCATCATTGATCCTTCGAGTGGCAGCTCCTCTCGTTCCTCCGGCTCCTCCCGCTCTTCCTCCCGTTCCTCCTCTCAATCCTCCACCACCATCATCGTCTTCAACGAATGCTTCGGCAACGAATGTTTTAACGGCGGAGATGATTACTGCAGTGCATCCGGTGAATCCTGTGTTACCACATCGACTCTGCCCTGCATTCGCTGCGTCTCATCGAACGATATTGCAGGTGACATTTCCGGTGATCCTCCGGATCCCCCAAACGACATCTCCGGTGACGACGGCGGAGACACCTCCGGCTCCGATGATTCCTCCGCCTCTTCCACGACCAACCAATCGTCTTCCTCTCCTTTCATCCAACCTCCCTTCTGCACCGATCCTTCCCAGTGTGAAAGCAATCTCTGTCTCAACAACACCTGCACCGACTGCACCAGCAACTATCAATGTTCGACCAATCTCTGCATCAACGGAACATGCACACCGTGTACCAACGACAATCAGTGTCCCTCCAACCTTTGTATCAACGGAACATGCACGCCTTGTACGGACTCCAACCAATGCGCCAACAATCTCATCTGCATTTCCGGCATCTGCACCCAGTGCATCAATGACACTCAGTGCCCGACCGATCATCAGTGCCAAAGCGGTCTGTGTCTCCCCAATCTCCCGATCGACCCGTTCTGCGATGCGAATGAAGACTGTCCTACCGGTCTTCTCTGTATCCTCAACCGCTGCATCGCTCCTCAGCAGATCGCATTCCTGCCAAATTTCTGCGGCAACACCCGTATTGATCCCGGTGAACAATGTGACAACGGTTCCCTTAACGCCGACACCCCCAATGCAGCCTGTCGTCTCGATTGTTCTGCACAGCGCTGCGGGGACTTCATCATCGACACCCCCCTCGAACAGTGTGACGATGGCAACAGAGTGGATGGCGACGGCTGTTCATCATCCTGTCTGCCCGATCGTGGAGCACCAAATCAGACCCTCCCTGCACAGATCATCGAACTGCCGTTCACCACAAGCAACAGCTGCATCAACGATCTCGATTGTCCGGCAGGACAAATCTGTCTGGCCGGACGATGTTCTTCCTGCACCTCCGATGCACAATGCCCCGATGGTCACATTTGTCGCAACGGACTGTGCTCAGCGCAATCTCAGTCAGGACAGAATCCATCAACAACTCCTCCGACCACACC
>CAZUVN010000017.1:0-20422 GCA_964623835.1 uncultured Candidatus Peribacteria bacterium | reverse complement strand
ACGGGTATATCTTCCTGCAAGCCGATCCAACCCTCAGCGCCCTTCATGGCAATCTTCTGCGCTCGTTCGTCTTCGGCTGGAGTGGCGCGGGTATGAACTGGCTCACGCTCGTAGCAGGCCTTGTAATCAGCTATGTATGGGGCTTTCTCTTTGGCGGCACACTCGCCCTTTGCATGAATCACTGCCAGAAATCCTAACCCATGCATTTCCTTCTCTCCCCATGGTTTATCGGCCTGAGTATCGCCTCATTCCTCGTGATGGCCGTGGAGTTGTGGGGACTTCTCCGCGCATGTAAGCGCCATAATAGATCAGCTGCTGGTATCCTATGTGGAAAGGGCGAATGCCTGCCAACAACAGGAGTCGTCATTGCGGCAATTGTCTACATCCTTCTTACCGTGCTGTATGTGATCTTGCCTTCCATGTTTCACGGCTTTTTCGTATGACAGACACACCATCCACGATCAACGGCGAGACGCCCGTGCTTCTCATTCGCACACACTGGATGCAGTATGTCATGCCGCTGTTCTTGATGCTTCTATCGTGGTTTCTGTACTTCCTCTGCACGGCAGTGAGTCTCGCACTCATGCAGTGGAACGGGACTGCGGCTGTCATTGCACTGATCGTCGGCCATGCGCTGTTGCTCCTCTTCCACCATGCCGCCTTCTATCAGATCTTCAGCACGAGCGCGACGCGTTTCCTTGTGACGAACAAGCGCATTCTCGGACTAAAGCAACGGCTGTGGTTCTCCGATGACACGCTCGACATCCCTCTCTGGAAAATCCGCTCCATGGAGATCTCCAAGAAGGGTTTTCTGCAGCACATCCTCGACTACGGTTCCATCGAACTGAATCGCGGCGCGTTTCCGAGCATCGGCCTCATTCCGCATCCGAATATCCTCCATCACCGTATTACTTCTCAGCTGCAAGAGCTGCAAACCGCCTTCGGCAACGCAGCGCCTGAAAGCACAATTTCCGATACGCAACATGCATGAACATCACACTCATACCGGCCATGATTCACAGCAGGCCAAGGCCCCTGTGAAATCACAGTGCCACTGCGGGAAGGACTGCCTGAAATGCACCGCCGACGCACTCACAGTGTCTTGTGGCTGCGACTTTGAGGCCAAACAGCATGAATACGGTGTGCACGATCACAAGGAACATAAAGGATATGATATGAAAGCAATGAGCCATCATGATCATGAATCTGCGATGACCGATCCCTCGATGGCGAAAGAGATGGAAGCGGATATGCGGAGACGCTTTTGGATCTCCCTGCTGCTTACTATTCCCATCATTCTGTATTCGCCGCTGGGAGAAGGGCTGTTCGGCTTGCAGCTACCGACACCTATTCCAGTGAATTGGTTGCTCCTGCTCCTCACGACACCCATTGTCTTCTGGGCTGGCTCGATCTTCATCACGGGAACCTACTACTCGCTCAAAGCACGGAAGTTGAACATGGCCGTGCTCATTGCCACGGGCGTGCTGGCCGCGTATCTCGGAAGTCTCATCCTCATGTTCACCATCGGCGGCGAGACGTTCTTCGATGCTGCAGCGATGCTCGTCACCTTCGTGCTGTTCGGTCACTGGATGGAGATGAAATCGCGCAGAGGAACATCGGAAGCACTGAGAGCGTTGTTTGATCTCATCCCTCCGCAAGCGACCGTCATTCGGAACGGGAAAGAGATGATGATTCCCAGTGCAGAGATTGTGAAAGACGACATCGTGGTGCTGCGTCCTGGAGACAAGGTGCCCGTTGATGGAGAAATCGTTGAAGGTCAAACATCCATCGATGAATCGCTCGTGACAGGAGAATCCATGCCCGTGCAGAAAGAAAAGGGATCGAAGGTTGTGGGTGGTTCTGTGAATCAAACGGGAACTGTGAAGTTTAAAGCTATGCAGGTCGGTTCGGATACGGTTCTCGCGCAGATCATCAAACTTGTGGAGACAGCGCAGAATTCGAAAGCGCCGGGGCAGCGCATTGCAGATAAAGCGGCTGCTGTTCTTGTCATTGTGGCTGTCGGCTCAGGAGTAGTGACCTTCTTTGGCTGGTATCTGTTTGGTGGAGCGGATGTCTTCATGGCGCTCATGTTCGCCATCTCTGCCGTCGTTATCGCGTGTCCCGATGCCCTTGGACTCGCGACTCCTACGGCTGTTGCGGTTGGTACGGGAATCGGAGCCAAGCACAACATCCTCATCAAGAACGCGGCGACGCTGGAAAATACATCACGACTCACTGCTATCGTTCTGGACAAAACAGGAACACTGACCGAGGGGAAGCCAAAAGTCACCGATGTGATCGCCCTTGATGATTTCTCTGAGTCAGACGTTCTTAGTTATGAAGCGGGCGTAGAGAGTGGATCGAATCATCCGCTTGCCAAAGCCATTGTGGACGAAGCGAAGCAAAGAAAGATTGATGCTGCCGCTATCGAGAACTTCGAATCGATTGCAGGACATGGCCTGAAAGCCACGATTAAAGAGAAGAATGTGCTCGTTGGAACAGAGAAACTCATGAAGGATCACAAGATCGATGTCACCTCTGCGCAAGAAGCGATGCAGAAGCTCGCAGGCAAGACATTCAGTCTCTTGGCTGTCGATGGGAAACTCAAAGGCATTGTTGCCGCTGCGGACACGCCCCGCGCAAGTGCGAAGAAAGCCATTGATGGATTGAAGGCACTCGGCATCGAACCAATCATGATGACGGGCGATCACCAAAAAGTCGCGGAGGTCGTGGCGAAGGAGCTTGGGATTGAACGGTTCTTCGCTCAGGTATTACCGGAACACAAGGCGGAGAACGTGAAGAAACTCCAGCAGGAAGGAAAATTTGTTGGGATGGTTGGCGACGGCATCAATGATGCCCCTGCCCTTGCACAAGCGGACATTGGGATCGCTATCGGCGCAGGAACAGACGTGGCGATTGAAACTGGTGACATTGTGCTCATGAAATCCGATCCAGCGGATATTCTGAATGCCATCACACTCAGCAAGGCGACGGTTCGGAAGATGAAGCAAAACCTATTCTGGGCGGCGATCTATAACGTCCTCGCCATCCCCGTGGCAGCGGGAGTGTTTTATAACTCTTTGGGCTGGTCGCTGCGTCCGGAGATTGCCGCGCTTCTCATGTCCGTCTCATCGATCATCGTCGCGACGAACGCTGTACTCCTGAAGCGTGTTGAATCCTCTCTCACTTCTTACCACACCCACCAATGAAAAACATATGGATTATTCTCTGTGTACTTGTCGCCATTGTGGTGATGTTCTTGGTTATCGATTACGCCTTTAAGAAAGGATGGCTTCATCAAAGGCACCCTATGACATCTTATGTTTCTTTTTCTGAAGCCCGCATATGAAACTCCAGACATTCCTCTATTGGTTATGCTGGGTCATTCTTGTCGGCATTGCAGCGTACATACTTATCCGCATTTTCTCGTAACTCTATGACTGATCTAAAATTCATGAAGGCAACATATGGCGAATGGCAGGCTTCCCTCTGGGGAGCATGTTTCATCGCGTTTGGACTCGGCATACTTATCGCGAGTTATCTATCATGGCTGGCGATTCCCGCAATGGCGATTGGCGTCATCATGCATAGCTGGGGGATGTATCGGATTCACCAGCGTAACCGATAAGATGAGATACTTTTTGTTTATGTGTTTGGCTAGTGCCTTCCTATTCACTGCATGTGGCCGTGATGATTCAATGTCATCCTCTGATAGCTTTGGAGAACATGTACAGCAGGGTGTGGGTCATTTCAGATAGATCGTGACGGTTCTTTTGGCTTGTTTAGTATTCCATCAAACCAGCCTTCTTTATCAGCGAGATAACAAAGATAATCCATAGCTGCATCCATCGCTTGCTGAGCCTTCACAGGATCTTTTTCATAAACACAGCTAAAGGTGATTTTACTTTTCGGCATCTTCCTTCTGAGTTACGTATTTATTCCATAGACGATGAAATTCTTCCTCGCTGGGAGGTGCAGGCAAATACCCCAATTCTCTTTCAACGGCATCAAGAATGAGTTCAGCATATTGCCGTGCTGCAGCTTTCATCTCTTCTTCTGTCATTTCAGCGTACCTAACCTTGTATCTTGGATCTTTTAACTCAAAGAGAGGTGAAAGAACGATTTCATACTGACCTTCTTGTGCGGCTGGTTCTGATTTCCTTTTTCGAGCGGGCATAAAGCCTAGCTTACTCCCATTTTGAGAGATGCTAATGGCAATTGCTTCAGCGCCCTATATACTGTCGTCAATTCTAGAAGGAGCCACGTCGGGGAGCCAATCTGTACTCTAGGCCGATTTAGGAGGATACGAAACTCTGGTTTTGCTTTATAGGAAGGCAATTACCATTAATCGCTACTAGTTCGGAAAAGGTAACCACAAAAAAATCTAGCAAAGGTGGCGAAAATTTTGCGCAAAGAATGAATCAGCTACGTTGCATTTTTTTCTGAAACACACTCGCCACAGTCGCAACTGCAGTGCAGATTAACGTCGCGACCAATCCCATTGCGATAATCGGCGGCCTGTCATCGCTTTCAACCTGCAGCATCCACGTCACTCCTATAAGGATAAACGGGATCGTGATGAGAGCGCAGTTTCTGATGATTTGCAGTGCCTTTTGATTGGGGAATTTCACCAGCGTATAGAGTTGATAGAGTCCGATGAAAAACGGAATCGATGCGATGTAGGCAAATGCCAACAGTGGATCGTTGAAGTATATTTCAACGAGCGTGGCGTTTACATTTCTCCCTTCAACCTGTGGCTCAAAAATCAAGAACGCCAGAGCCGCAAGGGCAACGAGAACAATCAGTGTCCGGATAAGAGCGGCAGAAGTGCGATTCATAGGAAGAAAAGGGAAAGAGTCAGATTATTGCTTCTTCTTATCGGTATATTCCAAAATATCACCAGGCTGACAGTTCAGCGCTTCACAAATGGATTCGAGCGTCGAGAGTCGCACCGCTTTTGCTTTTCCGTTTTTGAGAATCGAAATATTAGCCATCGTGATACCGACTTTCTCCGAGAGTTCGGTGACACTCATTTTCCGTTTGGCCAGCATGACATCGAGATTAATAAGAATAGGCATAGGTGGAAGTTAGACAGTGAGGTCGACTTCGGATTTCAGATCGATCGCATTCTGCACAAGCTTTTGCAGCACAGCGGCAAAGGTTGCGACAATCAGCGGACTACCTGCGAATGCGGAGTAGATGAGAATAAGACCCGGCGCATCATCGAGCTCTGCTACAAGGAAGATGAGCGGTAAAGCAGCCGCGTACAGCACAGTCATCATGATTGCGGCAAACTTAATGTTTCGCAGAGCCGTGATAGACGATTCAGAAAAAGCGAGATGCTTATCGATGTACTGCAGAAGTTTGAACGCTTGGAATAAGGCGAACAGAAATGGAACGGCAGTCAGGAAGATGGCGATTACACCGGGATAGAGAAAGGTCGTTGCAGTCAGCGCTGGCCATTCTGCGGGCAAGCCTGTCCAAATCGACGGATAGGCGAAGTAGGCAAAAACGAACATGCCTATCGCTAGGACAATAAGTACCGCTTTCAGAAACAATGTTGAAGCGCGTTTAAGAGGAGTCTTCATAAAAAGAAGGAGATGAATGCGCCCATGTAACCACAGGTTTTATCGAATTACAATAAATTTATGTTGATTATCGAATCTATTTGAATAAAAAAATTGAACAAATCTGAATACGCTTACATTCTCTCCAGCGAATCCGTCACTGAGAAAATGCCGTCGATATCATATCGGCGCCAGTAATCGGTGCTGAGCATTTCAAGCGGGGTAATCATGCCGTTCGCGGAAATACGCTCACCGATCTCCAGCGGATCCGCCTGCTGAGACATGAGGGAGAGGTCCAAAGCGTAATGCTCATCGGTATCGGTGCGAAGACCCATGGCACATTCCTGCGTGGTCGGACCGCTTGTTTCGGTATGCGGCAAGCAGACAACTTCACCGGTCAGCGTCCCACGGTAACTGGTGATATCGGCAGGATCGCCCTGTTTTTCCTGGTAAATATACGCATTGAAGGCGTAGAAGCTCCCAATAAGAAGAATGACAAGAGCGACAAGGGTGAAAAGAAATTTTTTCATATAGAGCATTATACGTCGCCTCGATACAAAAGGAAGAAATGCAAAAAAACAATCATATCAACCAATTTGCCAGTCGATGCTCATACTCCCTCATGATACCATTTTGACCATGCTTCTCCGTCTGCAGCTTGGACAATATAAATTCCTACTACTTTGTACGGGGATTATTGTGGCATTTTTCTCAAGTTTCACAGCACACGCAGCTACGCCACCAATCGTGCACCTGCGTTTCGACGAAGGAACCGGAACATCTGCTTATAGCGAAAATCGAACGGTGACTGGCTCGTTCATGACACCAAATCCCACGTGGTCGACGGATGTTCCGCCGGTGTCGTTCACCAACCCCTACTCGCTGCAATTTTCAGGCCTGGGAGATGGCTTAAGCTTTGCATGGCCGGCTGCCTACGATTTTGCGCAGTCGGATGATCGCTCGTTTTCCTTCTGGTACAAGCCCCTCGGCGACGAGGAAAATGACGCAACCTCGCACTACAACCGCATCCTCAGCTGTACTGGCGACCGGTGCGAATTTGCCGGTACGTACGGCGACATTGCCGTGCATCGTCTGGCATTCTATGACGGAAACTGGCGCGATACGGGGTTCAATATGACGGTAGGAACGTGGTACAACATCACCTTCACGTACGACGGCACCGATGTGAAATTGTTCGTGGGAGGCGATGAAAAATTCTCGGCTCCGTCCACCGGACGAGCATTAAGCGGGACGATGTACGTCGGTGTTCGATACACCGGCAATGAAGGAATTAACGGACGCGTCGATGACCTGCGTATCTTCAACTACCCCCTGACGTCTACGCAAATCGCCAACATTGTCGCCGGCTCCGATAACCCCGATGCCGCCCCCGCCCCCACTCTGTCCGGAGCATTAGTCCCTGCCGACAACGCGACAAATATCAACGGGTCGGCAAACCTCGTGATGAGCTTCAACCGTGCGGTAATTGCCGGAACGGGCAGCGTCATCATCAAGAAATCATCCGATAACTCCACGGTGGAAACCATTGCCGCTTCAGGTTCGCGCATCAGCGGTACCGGTTCCGCGACCATCACGATCAACCCTGTTACGACATTGTCATCCAGCACATCGTATTACGTCGTTGTGCAACCTAATGCATTTAAGACAGCTTCCGGCACGCACTTCGCCGGTCTTACGGGAACCGGGTCGTGGAATTTCACCACTGGCGACTTTTCGGGACCAAGCGTGTCCACACGTGCTCCTGCGGATGATGCGACCGACGTGAGTACTACCGCCGACCTTGTACTCACGTTCGACGAAACAACGCGCGCCGGAACGGGAACTCTCACGATCAAACTATCTTCCGATAACTCGACGATTGAAACGATCACCGTATCGGGTGCGCAGCTTGCAGGAAACGGCTCGACTCAACTGACACTGAATCCGTCGACGACGCTCAGCGCAGGTACGTCGTACTATGTCGTGTGGTCAGCCAATACATTTAAAGACGCATCGGGGAATCACACTGAGGCTGTCACATCGACGACGACGTGGAACTTCACCACCGCTGCTGCAGCCTCATCCTCATCATCTTCTTCATCATCGTCGGCAGCTGAGCAAGGCGGAGGGGGTGGAAGACGAGGAAGTCCAGGGAGAGGAGGAGAAGCGCCGGAACGCAGAACGAGCATCGAATCCACTCATAATGCATCTACAGTTGAACAAGCCGAATCGACAACAGGCACTACGGGTGATTCCCCACGTATGAATGTCTCCGTCAGTCTTGAAAACGGTAATGAGATGATTTTCCGTGATGTCTGGACGGATGACTGGTTCGGGAAGCACGTACAGAAACTCGTCAGCTTGAAGATCTTCGAGGGGTACAAGGATGTGGATGGATCTCCCCTAGGTCTGTATGGACCGGCAGATGCAATCACAATCGGGCAACTTGCAAAAGTGTGTACATCCATCGTCGGGCAAGCGGTGATTGGCACGACGACCGGCGAACGCTGGGCTGATGCCTATGTGGATGCGGCGAATGCAATGTCCCTCTCTATTTTTAATCGACGTATCAATCCCCACTCACCGGCTTCGCGCGGCGCCGTTGTTCAGTCGTTGATGGAAGCGCTGAATTTTCCGATAGGAGGATATGCGATCGGCTATGATGATGTACCACCGGACTCCCCTTTTGCAGATGCAATTGCCGCAGCGACGGCGCTTGGCATTGTATCGGGTGATGATGGTACAAACAGATTCAGACCTGATGATCCAATCAATCGCGCGGAGGCTGCGAAGATGATCATGCAAGCACTAGCCGCAACGAAATAATAACCTTTCTTATTTCTTCTTCGCCGATGCACCTACTCCGTCGAGCCCGGGGCTTTTTTCTGCAAGCTTCAGAACTTTCTTCAACGCATCGAGGTTCACATCTTCCAGCTTTTTAAAACGAATGCAGCTTTTTCCAACACTGACCTTTCCCAGATCTTTCGCATACGTTTCCGCGATGTATTTGCCATCAACAACTGCACAGACGTACAGGCTGACGTAGTTTTTCTGATTCGCGAGTGCGATGATGGGCCATTCAATCATCTCCTTCTTGTAATTCTTATACGGAAACGCGCCGTACCCGAGCATGTTGTACGAAAAATACGGCTTGAGTGTCGGCACCGTCTTTTGAATAAAGGCATGCAGTGATTCGATGATCTCGCGACGGTCGACAGGAACCGCAGCAATATAGTCTTTAACCGTGGTCGCCGTTGTTGCCTTGAACATGTTCATGGAAAGTATTCCGAGAATACAGCACCTGCGTAGACAGATGATAGAACATATCCAAGATTGTGCATGTCTGCATTTCGGCAATTCGTGCAATCCGATTCTGCAAGAAATATTGGTATCATTGGCAAATGCGACAGATATTTTTCAAACGCAGAATTCAGAGCCTGCTCGCACTGTCTATTCTACTGTGCGCAACGCAGGCCCACGCTGCTGTGCCGAGTGCGGGCGGCAACACGACTGTTGTCAATCCGTCGGGAGAAGGAGCCATCAGCATCAATGAAGATGCTGTGCAACCGGAGTCGGCGAATATCCGCCTGATTGTTTCAACGTTGTCCGATTCCGACGGCGGCACGCCAAGCAGCATCCGTATCCTCTCGGTGAGCGGAGGAACGCTATGGCAGAGCGGAGGATCCTCCATCACTCTCGGGTCGGCCGGAACGATTCTGAGCCTCTCGAGCGGCAGACTCGATCTCCGTTTCCGACCTGACGCAGGACGAGACACTGACGCGAGCTTTCGATATGCGGTCGTCGATGTACAAGATACATCGCTGAACTCTGCTGCATCGGTCGCAACCATTACTATCAACGCGGTGAATGATTCGCCCGTCCTACAAACGCTGAGCGGAGACACTGGTATCGGTTTAGCAGCGACCTACTACATTAGTGCATGGGATTTGACCGGTTCGACGTATCAGCGCATCGACTCGACTGTGAATTTCTCAAATAACTTCGGCGTCAGCGGCATGAATAACGAAAACTTCAGCGTGCGCTGGAGCGGACAGGTGGAATCCCCTATTACCGGAAACGTTACCTTTAGCACGCAGAGCGATGACGGCGTGCGTCTCTGGATTGATGACGAGCTGATCATCGACAACTGGACGCTCCACGGCACGACAACCGATACCGCCTCTCCTGTAAGCCTGACTGAAGGGGAAAAGTACGACATCCGGATGGAATTCTACGAGCGTGGAGGAGGGGAAGTGGCGATCCTTCAATGGTCATACACGGGTCAGAGCACGCAAGTTGTCCCGCAGGCCTATCTTTTCCCCGCAACAACCCGTCCTGCATTGAGCTACGTTAACGGCGCTGCATCGGCGATCGTCGACGACGCAATTACCGTGGCCGACGTCGATTCTGCGAACATAGCGAGTGGTTCAGTAATCATCAGTTCAAACTACGTTTCTGCTGAAGACTCACTGCTCTTCACAAATCAGAACGGTATCACGGGAACACTCAGTGGAAACACTCTGCGACTAACGGGTACAGCCACATTGGCACAGTATCAGACCGCACTGCGGTCAATACGATATGCAAACAACGATGCGACGCCGACCAATTCCACTCGCACTATTACTTTTACCGTAACTGACACGTCGAGTGGACAGAGTAACTCCACCTATCGAAACATCACCTTCACAGGTACGAATAATCCCCCGGTCATCACGGAAGGAGCAAGTACATCGGTGACCATGGACCAGAACGCATCACCTACAGCATTCTCACTGACACTTAATGCGACGGATGCTGATTATCACAGTATCGAATGGAGCATATCGAGTGCTGCTACCCATGGAACAGCGTCAGTAAGCGGAAACGGCGATAGCAAAGCGATATCGTACGAACCCGATGAAGATTACAACGGATCGGATAGTTTCGTGGTGCAGGCATCGGACGGTAATGGCGGAACAGATACCATCACTGTAAATGTCACGGTTACAGAGCGAAATGCTCCCGTGATCACCTCTGTTTCATCCGGTTCTCCCACCGAAACGACAGCAACTATTACATGGACAACCGATGAACAGGCTTCAACCAGAGTTCGGTACGGACTTCTATCATCAACAGGCTCATATACGACAGAGACGGATACATCACCACGTGTCACCTCGCACTCAAAAACACTCACAGGACTGCGATCATGTACGACTTATCGGTATTTGGTGATTTCGACTGATGCCTCATCTAACACCGCAACATACGATCAAAGAACCTTCACGACAGCCGGTTGTGCAGGTGATGCAAGTGTCACCGCATCAACAGGCACCAATATCATCTATAACGCGAACGGTTCCACGGGCAGCATCATGTTATCTGACGCTAGTATCAGACTCGATGTTCCATCGGGCTATCTCGCCACAAATCCGACGTGTCCGACGGGGGCGCAGTTCCAGATTAAAGAACTTGAAGCATCCCCCGTGCAAGCAGAACTCGGATCACCATCAGGGCGTAACACTATTCTTACTGCTCATAATCTCTCGGCTTTTTGTCCGGATTTCACACGAGTAACGGAATTCGATGAATCATTGTCCATCACCTTTACCTACAGCGACTCAGATATCTCGGGTCTGGTTGAGTCATCATTAGGCGTGTATCGATACGGATCCGGGTCAACGGCATGGGAAGAGCTGACGTGCAGTCAAGACACCGGAGCCAACACGCTGACGTGCAGCACCACTGCATTTTCTTCATTCGGAATGTTCGGCACTCCTGCTTCAACAAATACTGTCGCTCCAGACGGCGTTCGTAGCGGGGGAGGATGTAGAGGAAGCAACTGCGGGTCTCCCGCCGTTCGCTTCACGCAAAATACTCATACATCCGCCGCTTCTTTGACGTTAACCTGCAATGCAAACATCCTCACGGAAAATAACAGAAAACTCTTGATGGCGATTGATGCGCAACCGGTAACCTTTGATGATGTACCGGTAGATGAGTGGTTCGCATGCCCGATATCCAGCGTCATCGAAAAAGGTATTTTCTCGGGATATCAAGATGCACGCGGCAAACTGACCGGCCGTTACGGACCAGCGGACTCCATTACCCTGGGACAGCTTGCGAAAGTGGCAATGAAACTGGCCAATCACTACATCAAAGAAACTGTCGCGGGACCAGAGTGGGCAACTCCGTACATGAAAGCATCTGAGGAGATGAATCTTTCAACGTTCCAGAAACGCATGAACGCACATGCTCCGGCTTCCCGCGGTGCCGTCATTCAGACGATTCTGGAAGTGCTCAACATTCCATTGGAGGAAGGAGACTTGCCCTATTCCGATGTGCCTGCAGGCTCTATGTACGCCAAGGCCATTGCTACCGCCACGGCTCTGGGGATTGTAAATGGAGATGCGGAAGCAGATACCTTCCGTCCCAATGCACCGGTCAACCGCGCGGAAGTTGCAAAAATGATCACCTTGGCTCTGATGTCGGTCAAAAGTAACAGCCGCTGATCTGCTATACTTCTTGCATGTCGTACACTTTTCATCCAATTGAGAAAAAGACTGCCGCCATTGCCGTCATTCTTACACTTCCGATTGCCCTCCTGTTTCTCTCATTTGAATTTGAAATTACATGGATTGAGAAAGCGCTAAAGTCGGTTCTGACGGACGATGGCGATATGCCGAACACGTTTGGCATGATATTTATGGTCGGCGGTCTTATTGCTCTGCCCATCGCTCTAGCAATCAGTTTGTGGCCGATGATTCGCAAAAATACGAACAAGCATGTGTACATCATCAATGTGTTGATCGCGGTCGCGATCATCGCATTGATAACTCCGATGTGGGGCGGAATAATCAAAGACTTTATCAATTGTGATATTCTGCAGATCCCGAACTGCGATTAATGATCACCTCAAAAAAACAGCGGCCGACACGAGTTGAACTTGAATCTCATCTATCTTCCGAACTGCACGGACACAAACTCGGGCCGTATATTCACAATATCGTGTACGGAGGAAATGATGGCATCATAACAACTTTCGCCGTTGTGGCTGGAACGGTCGGCGCGGCACTTCCCAGTTATATCGTCATCATCCTGGGGCTCGCCAACTTATTGGCTGACGGAGTCTCAATGGCAGTCGGTGCGTATCTTTCGCTGAAATCCGAAGCCGATCAGTATGAGCGTCTGCGCAAAGAAGAGCTGGATGAAATCAAGACACACCCCGCAATGGAGCGCGAAGAAATACGGGAATTTTTTTCAAAGAAAGGATTGCCGCAGAAAGATGTAGAAACCATCGTCTCCATTATCACCGCCGATACGAACATGTGGGCCGATACGATGATGGTGGAAGAGCACGGCTTGATAAAAAATACGAGTGAGCGGCCGATTATGCACGGGTGGATCACCTTTCTGTCATTCGTCTCGTTCGGTGCCATTCCACTCGTTCCGTACATCTTTCCTTCGGCAGCACAAAGCTTCACTGTTGCCTCGGTCGCCACTGCCATTGCCATGCTTTGTCTTGGTATTTTGCGTAGCTATGTGACCCGCGAACGACTGATTCGCGGCGCACTGGAGGTTGTCGGACTGGGGCTTATCACTGCCATTATCGCATACGGCGTGGGCGCGGCACTGCGAGGATTTGTCGACGGCGGCATCTAAATTACGCTTTCTCGCCAACGCCTGTTATACGATCCGGTTTGATACGGTAGATAACACTTTTCTTTGGCGTATCGTCACTAAGATGCTCCACCATGGGGGAGACGATGTCTTTCCCCTCGTGCACAACCTCTTTTCCATGTTCTTCAGCCAGCAAAAGCTTAATGCGCTGAATACTGGCAGCATCAGTCACTTCCTCAAAATTCCCCCAACACATGACGCTTTGCCAATCGGATCGACTGTGCACATCCTGCACCTGCACGCAGGCGCGCGGATGCGAACGCATGATCTCAATCTTCTTCCCTTCCTGGGTATATCCGTACAAAAAGCCATCATGATAGACGTAGGTGATGGGAAACACGGACGGCTCATGCCCATCCCAACAGCCCAGATGGCCGTACTGCTGAGACGTCAGCAATGCTTCGCATTCGTTCTTGGTGAGATTGGTGCGCATGGACTCAGTATACACCTTCTCCCTCCTCTCCATCCAAGCATCTTGGTGCTTCGTACTGCTGACAGGCTTTCTTTGTGCATGCCGCATCGTCACTATCAATAAGCCGGTGACAGGTGTTACAGCCGTCATAGAACGACATACAGAACTGCGGGATCATCGTTCGCCAACTATTCTGGTCATAGCTGATAGCAGATGAGGTAGATTCTTCCGATCCTTCGACTTCATACGAAATAACGATGTCGCTTTCGACCGTTGCATTGATGCGACCCGGGCGGTAATCCATCGTAACTGGCAATGATTCCCCATCTCTCATTACGACACGGAAGGGCACACCGTCTGCCGCGGCTTTCGCTTCTGCATCGGCAACAGTGAGACCAAGATACGAGTTGGACATCGACGAAGCTGCGCTCGATGACGACGATGAAGATGTGTTATCGACGACGGGAGTTTGCGGTGTACACGCGACCATGCAGAGAGCGACAAACGCGAGTGCAAGAGGAGTTTTCATAGTGAAGAAGAAAAGAATAGATACATCATGCGTGTAAGACGGACATCCTACAACGACATGTACAAAAAGATACGAATCTGATCGCCATGCGTAACATCGAATGTTATAGTTTTTGCTATGCCATCCATCACCCCACACCTCTGGTTCGATAAAGAAGCGAAAGAAGCCGCTGAACTCTATGCATCGGCTTTTAAGAATTCATCCGTTGATCATGTAAGTGTGCTGAAAAACACGCCATCCGGCGATTGTGATGTGGTGTCATATACGATTCGTGGACAGAAATTCATGTCCATCAGCGCGGGCCCGTACTTTAAGCTCAACCCGTCAATCTCGTTCATGATCAACTTCGACCCGTCACGCGAGAGCGATGCGGAGGAGCAGCTCAATGCGGCATGGGACAAGCTTGCGGACGGAGGAAAGGCGTTGATGGAAATAGGGGAATATCCCTTCAGTAAGCGCTACGGATGGATTGAAGATAGGTTCGGGGTGTCGTGGCAACTGATCCTCACGGACCCCAAGGGTGAACCGCGGCCTGATGTCATCCCTTCGTTGATGTTCACCGGCGATAAAACGGGTAAAGCTGGTGAGGCGATTGATTTCTATGTTTCCGTATTCAAAAATGCAAAACGCGGCATGTCTGCGGAGTATCCTCCCGGTGCATCACCGGAGCCGGCTGCCAAACTGATGTTTGCGGAATTTATGCTGGAGAATCAGTGGTTCACCGCCATGGACAGCGGACATATGCACAAATTTGATTTCAATGAAGCAGTCTCACTGATGATCAACTGTGACACACAGGAGGAAATTGATTACTACTGGGACAACCTTTCTGCCGTTCCAGAAGCAGAACAGTGTGGATGGCTGAAGGACAAATACGGTGTCTCTTGGCAAGTGAACCCCACGGTGATGGAAAAAATGATGAACGATCCGGATGAAGCACGAGTTGCACGCGTCACCGAAGCATTCCTGCAGATGAAGAAGTTTGATCTCGCAGTCTTGCAAAAGGCATATGACGGGTAAAAGGACTCCTGTAGAATGGCGCGGATAGCTTTTCCCCCCTTCTATGAATACTCGCTTCATTCCCGTTATTGCTCTCTCTGTGCTGATGGTATCCGCCTGCGCACCGGATCCTGAACAAGTCGCATTAGAACAGTATCTGGAAAAGGCAGAGGTTATCGGAGATCAGATGATAGAAATGGGAACGAAATTCGAAACACTGATGAATGTACAGGGTGATGTTCTTGCATGGTCCGATGCCGAAGAGTTGGAACTAGACACAGTGCACACAGCATTCCTGCAAATGGAAACGGATGCCAAAGCGATGGTCGCGCCGGCCATCCTTGCAGATATCCACCCGCTTCTCATTGAATCGATTCAAGAAATGCGTATGGCCATTGAAGGTGTGCTGAAAATTGCGCAGAACCCCGCGCTTGCTAGCAATCGATTGGCTGCGGAAATTGAAGATCACGGGACGAAAGGCGAAGCACTAGGCACCCAATACGTCGAAGAGATGGAGGCAGCCATTGCCGAAGCCTACCCGGAAGTGATGGAAGAATAGGATGATTCCCTACCCCATTCTGACCGTTTTTAAGGCTCTCCCCCACGTCGTCAGTTGCTGGAGCATCACATCCGCATGTTTCTTCATCGACTGAGCAGCTTCATCGTTCCATCCGCTTCCCCAGACGATGGAGCCCGGAATATGAACAGCGGACCGGACCGGCGCCATCTGTAATTCAATAGCGATGAGACGTAACTGCTCCACTGCTCTAGCACCGCCGACACTGCCGTAGCTGACAAATCCAACCGCCTTGTTATTCCATTCCGCATAGACGCTATCGAGTGCATTTTTTAGTACACCTGACGTACTGTGATTGTATTCCGGTGAAACGATCACGAACGCATCTGCTGCACCGATCTTTTTCGCCCATGCATTGACCGCGTCATTGCCGTAATTCCCATCGTGAACGCCCGACGGCGATTGAGGCTGATCGAAAAACGGCAGCGGGTGATCACGCAAATCTAACAACTCAGCTTCCACTCCGTCGAGTTTCTGCACTTCGGACAAGATCCATTGTCCAGGATGTTCGCTAAAGCGATTAGGGCGAGTAGAACCGATGATTACTGCAATACGGAGTGGATGTGTCATGTATACAGCATACGCGCACTCGTTACAGAGACCTAAAAAAATAACGAATACTTCTGTCATACCAAAAGATATCCCGCGTCGGAACATGCATATTTCTTTCCCCTCATTCATATGCCCACCCGTAACACTCGGGGCACCGGCCGGAAACGATCAACCGGCACACAGAAGAAGAAAACCGCAAAACGCGGCACATCGCGCATGAGCGCTCGATCATCGTCGGCACACAAAACAACAACAAAACGTACGAGTGCGCGTAGCCGTGCAGGATCGATGTAATCGCTTCTCCACTTTTATTTTTTCTTCCCCCATTATCTTATGAAGAACAAGCACAAAAACCAGAGTCAGCAGAACCAGCAACAGAATCAGCAGAATCGTAACCGTGATGTGCAAACCGATCGCGGTGCATCTAACACTGACAGTGATGTGCGCGACTTGTCGGATAACGACACAAGCACGGACTCGGATTTGGACATGTCAAACCGCTAACAGGAAAAGATCTATGCGGGGCGCCGCGGCACCCCGCATATTTATCTAGCAGAGTTGTGCTATTCCTCCGACGAATCGGCGCCGAATTGTTGCAAGATGTTTCCGGCTTGGTGAATACGTTGCGCACCGACGGGTGAAACAGAATAGAAAGAAAATCTCCCCTCCCTTCGAGACTGCAACAACTCGGCCTTTTTCATGCAAGCTAGGTGGTGTGATACTGCGGGCTGGGTTTCTCCGAGAACGGCACACAGAGCGGATACTGTTTGTTCCCTGCCACTCAGCAAGGACATGATTGACGCACGCATCTCCTCTCCAATGACATTGAAGCGTTTGGCCAAATCGGCTCCCGTAGCAGAAATAGTATTGTCCGGCTCCAGCAATTGACCGAGAGACAGCGGCGCAAGCGGCTGAACTTCTTCCACTGTTTTATGAGGAAGAATCTGTAGCAGTGATTCACCACTCTCCCTGAGTGCATGTTTCCCACTGTGTGAAATGGAATAAAACTGATACCTGCCACGATGATCATTACGGAGAATGCCCATCGTACGCAAGAGTGCGAGATGATGAGACAAGCCAGGCTGAGAGATGCTCATTTTCCTGCACATATCTTCAACACATTCTTCTTTTGTATGGAGTAGGCACAACACGCGCAGACGGTCATTTTCGGAGAGGGCTTTACATACCTGTATGACACGCTGACCTGCGCTATGTACATCGACGGGACGTATGTCGCTCGAGAGATCGGAATCGGCAATGGAAAAACCTGCAGCCATAGGAGGCACATGCTAGAGGCGAACAAGGTGAGATTCAAGGACGTTTAATCATCATCCATGTCTGCCGTATAAAGATCATGCATGTCGATATGCAGACTATCGAACAATTCTTCATCATCGGGGTCATGTGGTTCTTCGTCTTCAAAATGGGGAGCCAAAAGAGCCTCTTCCACTCCTGCGATCGCGTCTGTATTCAAATCATCACCGTCCGCTTCCTCGTCTGGAAATTCTTCAGGTTCATCATCCACATCTATCAGCTCCACATCCTTCAACGGAACATATTCGCCAGGAACTATCTCGGATTCACGCTCCTCCATTCTGCCTAACTGCGCGGCGGATGTGACACGCTCTTTCAGAGCATCGAGAATCGCCTGCGGACCATTAGCAGCATGCTGCAATCCAAGTCGCATTAATTCTCTATACCATGCAGGCCATACTTCGATTGTAGCCATGAACGTGGGAGCGACGGATGCTCGCAAACGCTCAAGCACAATGTCGCAGAATGCTGCTCGCGTCGCATGATCATGCCATGTGGGAAGTGCACGTTCGATGACAGCATCAAACTGATTCCACATCGATGCGAGTTGAACATGTTCGGCGGCGACAGTGCGGGGAACATGGCCGTTTACCCCTGCATGCAGACGATGTAGCTCAAGGGTTTTAACACGCATCCCCTTTTCTTCGCGTCGCTCATGCAACTCTTCATCGGACAACGGAACCGATATATGCGGCAGACCTGCAACACGCTCGATGTCGGCTTGTGCACCGCTATCCCCTTTCAGAATCTGCAGTTGAACCCACCGCATTGATGACCCCTCATATCCGCCAAGCAACTGGAACACTGTCTCCTCCGCCTTCGTATCCTGATACAGCCCCTGTCGGAAATAGACGCGATGAGCCGGCCCGGCAGTGCGGTGGATATTCGAATGCTGTAGACGTCCCAGTATCCGCAGAAGGACGTTGCGATTGATGCCGCTGGCAGTTGCGACTGTCACGTTTTGCAACGTGGGAATACTGAGAGCGTCCCTGATAGTATCTGCACATGCAACCAACACACGCACTCGACGCTGCGATTCATCATCCGGACAATCCATCATCGCCTGCAGCACCCGTTCGCTGTGAGGAAACTTCGTGTTGCTCGCGGACGGCTTATCGGGATGATTGTGGAATGGAATGACATCGGCAGCGATGCTGCGCTTCGCATATTCCTGTCGCAACATTCGTACCGTTTCGGCCAATGTTTCACGAGAGACAACAACGATACTGGTACACATATAGGGCTGCGGCAGATCTTCCTGCTCAGCCAACGGGATATCGGAAAAATGTGCTTCGATAAACTGCCCGACCGCCTCGGCGGTGGAACTGTGATAGAGCACATTTCCTTTTCCGGGAAATATGTCGACGCCGATGTTCGGCAGAACCTGATGCCCGTCCGGACCGGGTTCCATCGCCGCAGCAATCGTCAATCGAGGAGAATAGGCATCGGCATACGGTCTGCTTGCCAAGCCATTTGTCGTACTGAGCGCCGATGCAGCGAATATCAATGGTTTTTTGGATGTACCGGATACTTCCCGGACCGCATCTTGAAAGGCAGTCGTGGCATGCCGGCCCTCATCAACGATGATGATGCCGGTCCGCGCAAGAACATCTGCGATGGAGCCGCGCGTGTGACGTGTCAGAATCGTCGGCACGGTTGTCAGCAATACGCGTACCGTATCGAGCGGCGGACAGGATTTCTTGGAATCGAGCGCCAGTCCGTTCACATCGGCACCGCGACGTGACGCCACAAGTCCTTCATCGACGTATGAGGACGGAATGCCTCTACCAAGATCTCCGCTGTAATATGCGTTCATTTCGTTGTCTGTCACCTCTGCCGGAGACAAGGGAACCTGCATCAACTCCGCATCAACGTCATAGACCAACACCGCATCGCCCGAGAGAAGCCGCGCAATTGAATCGAGCAAGTCGCTGTTCGCACTCAAGAATTCCCGACCGTCCTCAGATTGAGACAGATGATCTTCCAGTGTCTGCATAGCAGCTTCACGCGTGTAATGCTGGGCTCGCATGTTCCGCCAAATATTCCGCGGAAACAACTTCTCGGAACCGATGAGATGCTGGATATACGACATCTCCTGGTTTACCTCGGACATATCCGGAGGACGCATCAGTCGAACCCGGCGGTCATGGGCATTGAAGGATTGCTGCGCAAGAATAAACGGACGGTGGGTGGCATATATCGCCGCTTTATTCAGGATACCGCGCATCTGTAAGCGCGTTGCCGCTTGCATCAGCGCACCCAGCACAAGCGTCTTCCCCGTACCCGGCGCCCCTTCAATCAGATATGTTGAACCATCCTGGAGCAGAGACAGCGCCAACCATTTGAGGTGGGCAAGCTGATGGGCATAGGCTTTTTTATTTAGAAGAACGTTATTGTCGCGCTCAATTTCCAGAATCATCGTCGAAAGCTCCAATGCCATTTGAACGGCAAGCTGGGGGCGCTTCGAAAAATTCTTGAAGATCAATCGTGGATCTTCCGGCGGCCAACTTGCATGCCCATTATCATCCGGGTTAAAGACACTGGCGATCTCCTCCCTCCAGCGAACGATCGATTCTGCAAAGAGATCCGACACATTCATCCCAGTAATGAGATCGGGCCGTTCGGGAAGTGGTAAGGATTCGGACATGACGGAAGGAGGCGGATGATAGCATAGATAAGCCATTTCCAAGGGGAAAAATTCCCTGTAGATTCTTCTATTCCACAGAATATCGGATTGTGCGAGTTACTTCTGCCTCCGCCGGACGTACAATGTTACGGTACCACCTTCACGTGAAGACATGACTCCCGAT
>CAZUVN010000016.1:14185-20597 GCA_964623835.1 uncultured Candidatus Peribacteria bacterium | reverse complement strand
GATTGATCACCATGAAAAAACTGCTGATTCTCATCGCGCTGATTGTCTGTGCCTTTATCGGCTGGAGATGGTGGTATACTAACGCATTATCGCCGGTTGATCCGTTGAGCGATCAGCGTATTTCCGTGACTATTCCGTCCGGCACATCGAGTGCAGATATTGCTGATATGCTCGAAGAAAAAGGACTGATCAAATCGTCATCGGCATTCTTGTCATATGCGAAGAAAGAAGAGAAGGCGGCCTCGTTGCAGGCCGGCACATTTGTCTTGATGCCATCGATGAGTGTGGCAGACATTGTCGGCGCGCTTTCAACGGGTGAGACGCAGGAGATGTCGGTCACGATTCCCGAAGGATATACGGTTAAAGACATTGATGAGCTGCTGACTAAGAAAGGATTGATTGAGGCTGGAGAGGCGATTGAGTGTGCGAATACCTGCGACTTTGAGACCTTCAGTTTTTTGCCTTCTGTTAGCGGTTTGGCTCATCGTGGGGGGGAATTGGAAGGATATCTGTATCCCGACACGTACTTCATCGACACATCTAATTTCAACGTGAAGTTCTTCTTCGAACGGATGCTCGGGACGTTTAGAACGAAGGTGATCAATGCACACGATAAAGAGATCGACGCTTCCGGCAGGTCGTTGCATGAGATCGTGACAATGGCATCAATGGTCGAAGAAGAATCGCGTCATGCCGAAGAGCGTGCGGTTATTTCAGGTATCCTCTGGAAACGATTTGAGGAGGGGATTGGACTCTATGTCGACGCATCGAACCGCTACATTCTCGATAAGCCGACTGCCACCATCACAGCCGCAGATCTTGATATGGATTCGCCGTACAACCTTCGTAAATATCGTGGCTTGCCCCCCGGTCCTATTGCAAATCCGAGCATCAGCAGCATTGAAGCGGCTCTGAATCCGCAATCATCGCCCTACTACTATTACTTGCATGGCAAAGATGGACGTATACATTACGCAATTACTAATGAAGAGCATAATGCAAATAGAGCAAAATATCTGTACTAGACAGATGTTCCCGATCGAACACTATAAAATGATCCCCAGCCGACCTGTGTATCGGAGTCGACGTGAATCAGTAAATTCCCTATGCGGTCACGCAGCTCTTCGACACTATAGTCGAGAATGGGTCGTTGCTTAAGATCTTCGTAGAGTGCCGCCAACCCAGATTGATTAAGGATATAGATAATCTGATTTCTATAATCGAACGTTATGCATTCCTGAAGAATTGAAGTAACTTCCCGCGTACTGACAGCCAACGGTTGTGGGGGCAGCTCATCGAGCATTATTCATAGTATAAAGCCTCTATTAAGCGATCAAATACATCTTCTTAAAGTGGCTTAAAACTATCATTTCTGCTATAATGAAGAGGTACACATATGAACCCCATTCCACAGCCTGCAGGCCACGGGAACGCCCATTATCACCGTCTGAAAATAGGCGTGATGGGATCCGCCAGTGGTCCGCAAATTGAAGATCCTGTTGCTCGAGAAAAGTCACGACTGCTCGGAAAAGAAATCGCCCGTCGCGGACACATTTTCATCAACGGCGCATGTCCGGGGTTACCAAACGATGCACTACTTGCCGCGCAGGAAGGCGGTGGATTTACGATCGGTATTTCACCCGCATTTTCTGAGTATCAACACATTCACGAATATCTCTCGCCGCATGATCATGATTTGATTATGTACACGGGTCTCGGATTCATGGAACGCGACATCATTAATATTCGCTCGTCCGACGGCGTGGTTATTGTCGGAGGAGGAATCGGGACATTAAACGAATTCACAATCGCGTATGACGAGGGACGACCGGTCGGCATCATCACGAACTCCGGCGGTATCAGCAATTCAATTCCTCATATCGTTGAAGAACTCTGTCAGCGCGAGATGCCGCCGAATATTGTCTTCGACGACGATCCGGTAAAACTGCTCGATAAGTTGGAAATTGCTATCCGTGCATTCCCATTGCCGCTCGTCAAAGATTACCGGGTACGGGAACAGAAGAAGCCTGCTTAAGCATGCCCCTTCGAGATGTCACTTCGTTCCTCCTCAGGGTGACATACATTTAGTTTTGCTATTTCGTTATCCACCGAATCGGTACTCCCTCAAAGGAAAACGTCGATCGGAGATTGTTATCCAAGAATCGCAGTTGTGTCACATCGACCTTCTTCGGGTTTTTCACAAAGACCACAAACGTCGGCGGAATGCCTTCAGCTTGGGTGATGAATTTGCTTTTGCTCAACTGCTGGGCGGGGATGTTGTGCACCACGCTCTCGTACCAACGGAGCAGGTCCTTCGTGGCAATGGTGCGGTGCAGGTTGCGGTGAACGGTATCGATAACCGGAAAGAGCTTCAGTAGACCTTCGCGGCTTTTTGCCGAACAGAACATAATCTGCGCAAAACGGCAGAATCGCAGAGCTGCACGGACTTCCTCCTCTTTTTCAGCTTTTTCTTCCGGTGACAGAAGATCCGCTTTGTTTATGAGAATAATCAGCCCCTTTCCCTCGTCGATAGCGAGACTGGCGATACGCTTATCCTGCTTGCTGATCACGTCACTCGCATCAAGCGTAATAATGGTGATATCGCTGTCTTCCACGGCCTGCAGACTTTTAATGGCGCTGATCGATTCGAGATCCTCATCGACGCGGGACTTTCGACGCAGTCCTGCCGTGTCGACGAATACATACTCACGGTCGTCATGCTTGATTACCGAATCCGACGAGTCGCGTGTTGTGCCGGGAATATCGGACACGATGCGGGCGCTAAGTGCTCGCTGGGGGTCGCTCATTAAGGCGTTGATGATGGAGCTCTTTCCGACGTTCGGCTTGCCGACAAGCGCAACGCGCGGGCGGCTTTGTTCGGTGCGCTCTTCCTCCGGTTTTTCTTTTGTGAAATGCAACCGCTTCAATTCTTCAATAATCATCGTATCCAACTCATCCGTTCCGATCCGATGCAATGAGCTGATCTGAATAATCTGTTCCGCAATTCCAAGTGCGTGGTATTCGTGCAGGCGAACTTCGGCATCATCAAAATTGTCACATTTGGTTGCAGCAAGAATCACCGGAACGTGACGCTTCTTTCGTTTGCGGAGAATATCGACAACCGCAAAATCGCTGGATGTCATTTCCTCACGCCCGTCGATGGTGAAGATAATTAGGTCTGCGGATTCCAGCGCGACGCGTGACTGCGCCGATACGTCGCTTTCAAAATCTTTATCCGTCGATCCTCCGCCAATTCCACCGGTATCCAGCAATAGATAATCCATCTCGTCACGCTGCACTTTGTACGCAACGTGATCGCGCGTTGTTCCGGCAACATCACTCACAATCGCGCGCCTCTTTCCGACAATGCGGTTGAAGAGGGTCGACTTGCCCGTATTGGGACGGCCGATGATTGCGACGACAGGGAGTCTGGCCATAAAAAGCGCTTAAGTAAGAGCAGTATACCCGATCTTGGCTTATTTGCTGCCTTGTGTTTACGCGTAAAACGCCTAATATCTCGCCCTTGCTAAAAGGACTATGAATCATCGCCTTGCTTTATCGCCACCTGAAACAGCTGTAGCAGACCATCAAAATGGCTTTGCCGGCAGGAAAATATTGCCCCATATTGAAGATGCAATCCGCAAAGAGGTAGGCATTGTATTCGGGGAGGACCCTTGCATGCAGCAGTTGGAATTGGAGTGTCGAAGAGCAGCATTGCGCAGATCGCCGGTTCATATCAGCGGCCCTGTTGGTTCGGGAAAAGAAAAGATTGCTGAGTATATCGCAAAACTTGCAATTGCTCACAAATACTCAAAGCTTTTTGCTCGCAGAAACACACAATCATTCAACCCCGAGCTTATTACTTCCGATTTGTTCGGTCATAAGAAAGGTTCTTTTACGGGAGCCATTGAGAATCGAAAAGGCTTGCTTGAAACCTGCATGGATGAAGGCGTGTTATTTCTTGATGAAGTTGGAGAGCTGAATTCGCAGGTGCAGGCACTTCTGTTATCTGTGCTTGAAAGGCCAAACCAGTTTGTTCCCGTCGGTGACAATGAGCCAAAAACTTTTAACGGTCGCATATTGACGGCAAGTAACGCGGATCTTGATTTGAGAGTTCAGCAGGGCCTGATGCGTGCAGATTTTCGCTCGCGCATCATTAAGGGCGGCATTCTAACAGTCCCGTCTCTTGCAGAAAGAAGCTTGGAGACAAAGCGAGCTCTAATTAAGCATTTTGAAAAAGTGTTTTTGCAAAGAGACGAAGGTGGCTCTCGCTTTACCGATGAGGCTATTCATACTCTCAGTGAATATGTATTCCAGGATAATGTACGTGGCCTTGAATCGTTTGCAGAGCAGGCGTTCTTTAATGCGATGGAAGATGAGAGCTCTGTAGTTACAATCGATCATTTGCCTCCTAAGCCTTCGATTAAAATGGAAATGGTAGCCCCTCAATCTGAACAAAAAGTAGTCATCGCCCCTAGTACGCATCTTGAGAGCCTTACGGAGTTTAATGAAGATAACGTTGTCGTTATTGCGCGCTCATTTGCTGCGATGTACACAACAGCTGGCGAAAGCATGTCGACAAAGTATTTTTCCGATGTCATGGCAATTTCTGGTTTTATGTTGAATCAAGATAGATTCAACCAAACCAAGCTTGCTACTGATCTGAAAACGACAAGGGGACTTATTCGTTCAAGACTTCGTGGAATGGCGGAAGTGACTGGGTCTAAATCTCTGGACGAACTCTACATGCAACTCAAGACAAATCCGGTTCCAGTCCTTTTAAAGTTCGTACAAGCATTTTCAAGTGGAGAATTTACAGGTGAGGTTTTCTCTGCAAAATTTTAGCTAGTCAAAGTTTTATTATTCATCTGGTACAATTTAACCGATGGATCATTTGTATCAACCCTCATCGGTCGAAGCCAAGTGGCAGCAGAAATGGGCCGAGGCGAAAGCCTATGAGATCGATCTGAAAAAAACCAAGCCCGAAGATAAGTATTACAGCATGGTGATGTTTCCGTACCCAAGTGGAGACAAGTTGCATGTGGGACACTGGTACAACTTCGCACCGGCGGACAGCTTTGCGCGTTACATGCGGATGAGAGGAAAGACGGTCTTCACGCCAATGGGCTTTGATGCATTCGGGCTTCCTGCAGAAAACTATGCGATTAAAACAGGCGTTCCTCCTGCACAGTCGATTACTACGAACGTTGAAACGATGATCAAGCAGCTCAGTCGCATTGGTACGATGTACGACTGGAGCAAGATGGTAAATACCAGCACACCGGAATATTACCGTTGGACACAGTGGTTGTTCCTGCAGATGTACAAGCACGATCTTGCATATAAGAAGGAAGCGAATGTGAACTGGTGCCCCAAAGATCAAACAGTCCTGGCGAACGAACAGGTGAAAGATGGATGTTGTGAGAGATGTGGAACGGAAGTGACACAGAAAGCTCTCAATCAGTGGTTTTGGCAGACGACCAAGTACGCACAAAAACTGATCGATAATCTGGATAATCTCAATTGGCCAGAGAAGACGAAGCTGATGCAGAAAAACTGGATTGGACGAAGTGAAGGCGCAGAAATTCGCTTTGAGATTGAAGGACACGATCAAGCAATAGCCGTCTTCACAACACGTCCGGATACATTGTTTGGAGTTACCTATGTGGTTCTTGCGCCGGAGAATCCGCTGGTTGATGCAATTACACCTAAAGATCATCAGGGTATTGTCGATGCATATCGGACAGATGTGAAAAAGAAAACAGAGATGCAACGGACCGATCTTAATAAGATTAAAACAGGAGTCCCAACCGGTGCATTTGCACTACATCCCGTGACAAAAGAGCGTTTACCGATCTGGATTGCCGACTACGTGCTGATGAATTATGGAACCGGTGCGGTGATGGCAGTTCCCGGCCATGATGAGAGAGACTGGGAATTTGCAAAGACGATGAACCTTCCCATGATTGAGGTGGTAGAAGGAGGAGACATTGATGAAGAAGCGTTTAGTGGAGAGGGGATTGCAGTGAACTCACAATTCCTCGATGGACTTAAAACCGCTGACGCCAAAAAGAAAATCATTGCATGGTTAGAGGATGCGGAAAAGGGGAGGGGAATCATCAATTATCGACTGCGCGATTGGACTATTTCTCGCCAGCGTTACTGGGGTGCGCCAATTCCGATTGTGTATGACCCCGAAGGGAACGCGCATCCGGTTCCCGAGGAGCATTTACCATGGATTCTTCCGACCGATGTTGAGTTTAAACCAACGGGAGAATCACCTCTGACACACTCGAAAGAATTCATTGAGCGTACAGAAAAAATCTTTGGCAAGGGATGGCGCCCAGAGTTCGACACCATGGATACCTTCGTCTGTTCCAGTTTCTACTACCTGCGATATCTGGCAGAAGGA
>CAZUVN010000016.1:0-14085 GCA_964623835.1 uncultured Candidatus Peribacteria bacterium | reverse complement strand
CATGGATACCTTCGTCTGTTCCAGTTTCTACTACCTGCGATATCTGGCAGAAGGAAATCAGAAACATATCGTCGATCCGCACGTTGATAAAACCTGGATGCCCGTCGACATGTATATCGGTGGTCCGGAGCATGCGACCATGCATCTTATCTACGCACGGTTTGTCACGATGGCATTAAAGGACATGGGATTCATTGCGCATGATGAGCCATTCCAAGGCCTCGTACATCAAGGTCTTATTACGAACCAAGGAGCGAAAATGAGTAAGAGCAAAGGAAATGTGGTCAGCCCCGATGGATTTGTCGATCGCTACGGTTCCGATGTGTTCCGTATGTATTTGATGTTCATGGGTCCGTTTACCGATGGCGGCGACTGGAGTGATACGGGTATCAAGGGAATTGATCGCTTTGTGCAAAAGGTCTATAAAACATTCTCCGAAAAACCTAGTGCAGCAGATACACCCGAAACTACTCGTGCTATTCATCATGCAATTAAACGCGTGACCGACTCGTTGGAAAAAATGCAGTTCAATACTGCAATCAGTGCATTGATGGAATGTTTAAATTCGATTGAAGCAAGTGGCGGATGTTCTGTCGAAAGCGCAAAAATCTATGCAACACTATTGTCTCCACTTGCTCCTCACTTAGCTGAAGAACTATGGGAAATGCTTGGAGGTAAGCCATTTGTTATCGATCAAAAATGGCCGTCTTACGATCCGAAACTACTCGTCCGCGATACGCTAACGATTGCAGTTCAGGTGAACGGCAAATTGCGCGGTACTATCAATGTTCCGGCAGACATGTCGAAAGACGATGTGATTGCTGCAGCAAAAAATGAAGAGAATACGAAGAAGTATCTTGAAGGTGTGACCATCAACAAAGAGATATATGTTCCGGGGAAGCTGGTCAGCTTTGTCGTTTAATAGAATGCAACTGCTTCGAGCTCTTCTTCTCGGATAGCAAGCAGCTTGTTATACAGCCAAGATCGAATAAGTGCGGTGACATCCTTAGGTCTGCTCACATGTGGGTAATGCCCACACTCTGGGCCAAAGTCCACAACAGTGCGCGTACTCGTCTCAGTGATTGGATCCGTATTCCACGGATCTCCACTAGCCTGGATAACAAGGACATGCTTATCAGATGGAATTTCCTCCAGACGCTCTAAAAAACGAGAACCCTTTTTTAGGATACCACCCTGTCTACTAATTTCCCTTGATTCAGTAGCGTAAGATTCGGCTTGGCGCTCAATAAAATGAACATAATCCCCGTCTGTCATATCAAACGCAACATTACGGAAAAGTAGATCCATAAAATCGCTCGGCACTGCAATATTTCTATGACTGTGTTGGACCGGAGAATGCATTACATTCAATGGTGGGTTTAAAAGGATCGCACCATAAAGATCGGGATTCTCCTGCAAAATCCTCCCGGCCCTATGTGTGGCAAACGAATGTGCAATTAAAATATTGTGACACTTTTCACGAACCATTCTGCTTTCGTGGCTTACAACTGCATTCTCCCACTCAGCGGCATCAATACCTTTTTGATCAAAAAGAACACGTGGGGCATGAGTGAACTCAAGTTCGCCCTTTAGCATGTTTTCAACAGATGCCCAATCGCCAGATGTACTCTGGATACCGTGGCAACACAGGGCGGTAAGAGGGACTGCATTCATAGATCCATCATTCCCTGTTTTTTTTAAATGTCAATAATACTATTCAATATGGAAATTATGCCCAGAATAAAACAAATGATACTATTTAAGCATGTTCCCCGCTTTTGATCGTTACGCCGGCTTTACCGATCTTGCTGCACTTAACGAGTGGAGCCAGAAGCCGCTCCGTAAAGGCATACGCGTAAACACGCTGAAGTCATCAGTTGAAGACTTTCAAAAATGGGCCGCAGAGAAAAACTGGAAGCTCACGCCTGTTCCGTGGTGCCCGGAGGCATTTTATGTCGACCGTGAAAATCGTGAAGAAGCACTTGGAAAAGATATGCTGCATCTTCTTGGTCATACATACATGCAAGAAGCAGCATCGATGTTACCACCTGCATTGCTCCAGGCGGAACCTGGTGATCACGTTTTGGATATGAGCGCGGCGCCCGGAAGCAAGACAACACAGATGGGTGCGAAGATGCAGGGGACGGGAGTGATTGTTGCCAATGATGTGCAAGAGAAGCGTCTGTGGACACTTAAGTCATCGCTGCATCGTTGCGGTGTGCACAATAATCTCGTTACCAAAAAAGTTGGACAGTGGTTTGCCAGGCACATGACCGAGCGCTTCGACAAAGTGCTTTGCGATGCGCCGTGCTCCGCGCAGGGAACCATTCGTAAAGACAGCGATGCCCTCGATTACTGTTCGATGGACAACATCGAGAAGATGGCTCGCTTGCAGTATCAGCTGCTCGAATCCGCTATACATAGCGCAAAAGTCGGCGGTCGTATCGTCTATTCCACTTGCACGCTGACTCCGGAAGAGAATGAAGGTGTGGTGATGCAGATATTGGAGAGGTTCAAAGGACAAGTGGAAGTTCTCGATCCACGAGAATTAAAAATGCAGAATGTAGAATTCAGAATGGACGATGCAATTAGCGACTCGATAAAGGTGCAGAAATTCCTTCGACAAAATTCTCAATTCTCAATTCTCAATTCTGAATTGCCGTTGTTGCGGTTGTGGCCGCAGACCTATGACACCGAAGGATTCTTCTGCGCAGTGTTACAGAAGACAGCATCGACGCGCTCGGTGGATCCGGTCGAGTGGAAACATTTTCAGGAGAAGCCGATCATGCGGAAAAATTTAAAAGATTTTCTGCAACAACTGGAAGAGCGATATGGGACGACATTCTTCAACGAAGGTGATTCATTGTTTGAACGGGGAGGGGAGTCGGTGATTCTTGCGACGCGTGAAGTGGAAGAATTTGGTTTAGCAGTAGAAGACTACGCACTCGGTATTCCGTTTGCGAAGAAGTTAAAAGATGGACGTCTGATTTTGGATCACGAAATGGCAACGTTACGAGGCCATATGGCGACAAAGAATGTGTGGGAGGTCGATGAGGAATCGTTAAAACTCTTGCTCGATGCAAAAGATTGCGATTGTCCGACAGATCTTCGCGGTCATACGTTGCTGCTGTATCGCGGGTTCTGCATTGGGCAGGGGCTGGCGAAAGAGGGCCATATGAAGAATAACCTGCCAAGATGGATGGTGAGATTTGGGTAATGTAAAACAAACTGTACTGACGTAACGGTACACGTTGACATCGGTTTTTATGCGAGTACATTACGCGCAACCCGCTCGGAATGCGGGCCCGAAAGGAGGTACGAAGATGGGATTTCTCGTCTTCATTCCCGAGCTGATCGGTTTCCTGGTTTCCCCGGTTCTCACCGGACCCAAGGACGCAGATTGGGAAAAGTCGCCTCCTCGCAAGCGCGGACGTGGACGTCCGCATCGAGCTGCAGCTCGACAGCATTGTCTCTTGCGAGTGAGACATCCCCCGTAACGCCAGTATAACTGTATTGCTGGCAGCCCCGAGCTCATCCCCCTTAAATGCCCCTTGCCATGATGGCGGGGCCACAAACGACTGGGAGGCTCGACACGTATCCGACTCCCGTGGACCACAAAGGTCTACGGGAGTCTCTCTTTATAACATCAATTCCGCTATACTAATCCTCCCATGGACAGTGTCTCCGAGATCAAAGCGCGCATATCGATTGAACAGCTGGTTGGACAATACGTTCAACTGCAGAAGAAAGGCCGCAACTTCGTCGGGCTCTGTCCGTTCCATCACGATAGCAAACCGAGTTTCTTGGTCTCGCCGGACAAAGGAATTTGCTACTGCTTCCCGTGTCAGAAAGGCGGAGATATCTTCAGTTTTTACCAGCTGATCGAAGGTGTTGATTTTAAAGAAGCGCTCAAGAATCTTGCGGAGCAGGCTGGTGTGACACTTCCCGATCTGCCGAAAGATACGATCACGAAAGACGAGAAGGAACGTGCACGCGATTGTCTGGCTGCTGCAGAAGTGTTTTATGCTCATCGACTGAAAGAATCTGCAGCGACATTGGAGTATCTGAAAAAACGCGGATTGACCGATGCCGAAATTGCAGAATTCGGACTGGGCTTCGCCCCCGATTCCTACACCGAAACATACGATCATCTGCTGAAAGTAAATTTCAGCCGCAGCGAGATTGTTGCGTCGGGGATGGGGGTGCAAAGTGATTTGAAAGAGGGGAGGGTCCACGATCGGTTTCGTAACCGTCTCATGTTTCCCATTCACGATCAGCAAGGCCGAATTATCGGTTTTGGTGGCCGTACCATGGGGAATGATGATGCGAAGTATTTGAATACACCAGATAGCCCACTCTACCGAAAATCGGCAATCCTCTACGGTCTGCACCGCGCTCTTAAGCCGATGCGTGATAAAAAGCGCGTGATTCTTGTTGAGGGATACTTCGATGTTCTTGCATGTCATCGCGCTGGCATGACCGAGGCGGTAGCGACGTGCGGCACGGCACTGACTGATGAACATGTGAAGCTGCTCAAACGCAGTGTCGAAACCGTCGTGCTCTGTCTGGACTCTGATCGCGCCGGGCGCGACGCGGCAGACAGGGGATTTATTTTGTGTGCCCGTGAGGGCTTGCGCATCGAAGGCGTGCGACTTGGACAAAAAGATCCCGCAGATGCAGCCGTCGAATCGCTGGATCTTCTCCGGTCGATGCTGACGCAATCGCATCCGTATCTCGACCTTGTTCTTGCGGACATTCGGACAACGGATTTGTCATCACCGGCAGTACGTCAGGCTGCCCTTGAGCGTTTGCTTCCATTACTACAGGCGTTGTCATCTTCCACCGAACGAACCCATGCGCTTCGTCAATGCGCCGCCGCCCTCGGCGTGACGGAAACAGCTTTCGCCGATGACTTGCATCGCTTCGAGCAAGGCCAGTCACTTAAGCCGCGTCAGCAATCCGATGTTAAAATGCACACTGCGGCTATGTATTCCGCATCCGAAATCACACTGACACTGTTTTTGTTGTATCCACGCATGTTGTCGCTCATTGACGAACTGGTACCGCCAGAAGAGGAATTTGCGCTGCGTCTGTACAGCGCGCTAATTCGATTAAAGGACAGGCAGGTATTTGAAGTCGCCGACGTCGAGCTGGACGAACTCGATCGTGAACGCTGCAGAGTCCTTATGCTCTATTGCGAAGAAAATGGATTTGCGGATTGGAATGATTCAATTGCGGTCCGCGAAATCCGCAACAATTGCCGTACGGCAAACCGAGACTATTTGCATCGGCACCTCAAAGACATTACGCAGAGCTTGCTCCAGGCACGGTCCTCTGGTGACAAGCAGGCCGAAGCCGACCTTTCGGAGCGATATGCAAAGCTCATTCAGATGGAAAGACTTGCTCGCTGAATTGGTAGATTCCCGAGAATATTCGTGACGCAATACGGAAAAGGGGGTATAACATATGCGACAGACGGAATTCCTCCGCACTATCCGTTTTTCCCTTTCCGATCCGGCCATCTTTGAGTACCCTTCTTGCTGAACCCCGCTACCGGGCGGGATCCCATTTTTGCTTCTATGGCTTCACATCCGCGAAAATTCATTGCACAACCCACCGACGAGGACCTGAACAAATTTCCAGAGGCGATCCGCCATCTGGTGAAAAAGGGTCGTGAGCAGCGATATGTTACACATCAGGAAATTATTGCAGCCCTTCCGAATGCCGAAGAAAACGTCGATCTGCTCGACGAGATTTACATGCTCTTCGTCGATCTTGGTATTGAAGTGATTGACGTGAAAGATGCACTTATCTGGGAGAAAAAAGGCAAGCAGGGAACAATGATGGAGGCGTCTGCCGAAGATCTGGCGGAAATCATCAGTGATGATGTGGTCGATGGCGATGACGATGACGATTCGGATGACGCAAGCGTTGCCGAAAAATTGGATGATGACGACGACGGTGAGGTGATGCAGATGGTCGCTACTGCCGGTATCGCAATTAACGATAAAGAGGCGACCGAGGAGGAAAAAAAGAAGCGTCGCAAAGAGCGTGAAGTCGACCTGCTTGAAATTTCCAACGACTCCGTCCGTATGTACTTGTCCGAAATCGGGCGTGTGCCGCTCATTGACGGAAAGAAAGAAGTGGAACTCGCCCGTCGTATCCGCAAAGGGGATGCCGGAGCCAAGCAGCAACTTGCCGAAGCAAACCTTCGTCTCGTTGTGTCGATTGCAAAAAAGTATATCGGCCGCGGACTCTCGTTCCTCGATTTGATTCAGGAAGGAAACATCGGTCTCTTCCGCGCGGTCGAAAAGTTCGATCCTGAGCGCGGATTCAAGTTCTCTACGTATGCTACGTGGTGGATTCGCCAGGCTATCACCCGTGCGATCGCCGATCAGGCTCGTACCATCCGTATTCCGGTACACATGGTCGAGACCATCAACAAGCTAACGCACACGCAGCGCCGTTTGGTCCAGGAGCTCGGCCGCGAGCCGACACTGGAAGAATTGGCAGTCGAAATGGAGATGGATATTAAGAAGGTCCAGCACATTCAGAAAATCAGCCAAGATATCGTCTCGCTGGAAGCGCCGGTCGGATCCGAAGAGGATTCGAAGCTTGGAGATTTCATCGAGGACGAAGAGGCCATCAACCCGTTTGAGGCAACCAACCGCCAGCTCAAGAAAGAGAACGTCCATGCGATGCTCGATTTCTTGACGCCACGCGAGCGCAAAATCATCGAAATGCGCTTCGGATTGCAAGATGGTATCGGTCACACGCTGGAAGAAGTGGGACAGGAATTTGGTGTCACACGTGAACGCATTCGCCAGATTGAAGCCAAAGTGCTCCAGAAAATGCGCGATCACCCGCGTTCATTGACCATTCGTGAGCATGGCCTTCCGCCAAAGCGCGTTGGTTTCGCCCCTGTAGTCCCCAGCTTTGCACAGACATTGATGTGTCCGAAGTGTCATGAAGGCATTTTGACACCGCTGAAGAAGAACGGCCGCCCGATTCAGAAGTGCGATCACTGCGCCTACGAGCGCGAAGATGATGAGATTTAGTACGGGGTGGTTCGGCAAGCTCACCATGACAAATCGCGTTTAATAGCAAATAGCCCTTCGACAAGCTCAGGGCGGTGAGCCTGTCGAATCGCTTTAAAATTTATAATGTCTGTCATCCTGAGCCTGCCGAAGGATTGCGCAATAAAAACCCGGCTTTCACCGGGCTTTCATATCAATAGCAGATCTGAATTATTTCTTCATGTTGACCAACTTCATAACACCTGCGACACCGACAAGAATGTAGACAACCCACTCAACCATTGGCCATGCGCCAAGGAGAAGGTTAACGACGTTGAGGTTTGTACCAGCGAAGCCGCCAATACCGACAAGACCCCAGTTGAGGGCACCGACAATGACCAAAATGTTTACGAGCATGTTCATACAGAGAAGGGAAGGAGAATAAGACGAACGAAACGTACACTGCTCCGGCGTCAACTCGTAGTGCAGACTGTCAAAGATATTGTGCATTCTGTAATCGGATCAGAAATGTAGTGGCCGTCTGTACACCGAAACCGCCAGTCGTTACGATGCATTCATGCTTTCGTTTAGCGAGGAATATGCACGGCTCAATGCTGCTCAGAAACAGGCTGTCGATACCGTTGAGGGACCGGTCATGGTCGTTGCCGGTCCAGGCACGGGCAAAACGCAGGTCCTCAGTTTGCGCGTCGCGAATATTCTGAAAAAAACACAGGCACGCCCGGCAAACATTCTCTGTCTGACGTTTTCAACTGCGGGAACAACTGCGATGCGCGATCGTCTGCGCCGCCTTATCGGTGGTGATGCGTACGCGGTGACAGTCAGTACGGTGCATGGCTTCTGTGATTCGATCATTTCCCGCAATCCTCAAGCTTTTAGCGATAGGGCAAACCAGAAAGCGATTTCACAGATTGAGCAGTATACCGTGATGCAGCAGTTGATTGACGAGATAAGCGACAAGTCCGCCCTCATTCACCCAAAGCATCCGTACGATCGTATATCCGGCATTCTGGGCCGTATCAGTGATTGCAAGCGTGAAGGGAAAACCATCGATGATCTGCTGCGCGTTGCCGACGAATACGACGAGCTGATGGCTCATAAAAGCAAAGAAGGAACCAAACAGCATGAGAAAAATCTGCTGCAGGCGCGGAAGTACCGGGATTTTGTCAGCCTGTTTCAGCGTTATAGTGAAACGCTGATTGAAAAAGGTTTGTATGACTACGACGACATGATTCTTACGGTTATTAAGGCATTGAACGAGGAGGAATGGCTGCTCGCAAACTTGCAAGAGCGCTATCAGTACATTCTGGTTGATGAAGCGCAAGATTTGAACGGTGCCCAATGGAAGGTAATCGAACGTCTGACGACATCGGATATTTCTCCCAACGATCCAAACTTCTTTCTCGTCGGAGACGATGATCAGGCAATCTACCGCTTCCAAGGTGCGAACGTGGAGCACATGATGGCCTTTCGCGATCGTTTTCCGACGGCGCCGATCATCGTGCTGACAACCAACTACCGCTCGACCCAGAAAATTCTTGATGCGGCAGGTCGTCTCATTTCTCGCAACGAGGAACGGCTAATTGGCCGGATTCCCGGTCTAGAAAAGACTCTCACTGCTGCAAATGGAGAAGACGGTCTGGAGCCTATGTTACTTCGTCCGCCATCTGATGCTGCGGAACCGTGGCTGATTGCCGATCTTATTCATGAGCGCCTGAAGCAGGGAATTAACCCTGACGACATCGCGGTGCTTGTGCAGACCAACGGCGAACTACGTCCAATTTACGATGTGCTCCGCGCTAGCGGCATTCCGGTTGTTCTAGAGGGTAAATCAGATTTACTCAGCCATCCGGTCGTTCGTCAGGTGGTAACGATATTGAAATGTCTTATGCGGTCCGATGATGACAGTTTTGTACACGCATTGTCGTGTGAAACCTTTCATTGTCATGCGGCGGACATTGCACGTGTGATTGCCTCTGCACGTGCAGATAAGCGAAAGGTTCTTGATGTACTCTTGGAGCTCGAAACCTCCCCGGTTCAACTTGTTGATCGTGAGGCATTGATTCGTGCCCGCGATACACTCCTGGATCTGCGGATGAGGCAGGAGTCGGTGTCAGTTCTTCAGACTATGGAGCATGTTCTGCGTCGTTCCGGTATTTCTGCCGCCGCACCGGCAATGGACCCTCTCGATTTGGCCGTCGTTGAAGCGTTTTTTAATTACACGAAAGAACGGTGTCTCGATAAGCCGTCTCTGACGCTCCGCGCATTTCTACACGATATCGAGTTTTATGCCGATGAAGAATACGCACAGATCCGTCTGACGTATCAGCTGCCGCATCTGGTGTCATCAGGGGTTCGTTTACTGACGGCGCACCAGAGCAAAGGCTTGGAATTCCATACGGTCATACTCAGTGCCTTCCGAGAGGGGCATTGGGATGAGCGGCGGAACCCATCACAGCTCTCTTTGCCGGAGGATCTACTCTTTGGATGGGAGAGTGACCAGAAGTCGTTTGAGAAACATCAGGATGAACGTCGTGTTGCGTTCGTGGCTTTTACTAGGGCTGAACGCGAATTAATTATGTTGTGTCCCAAGGAGTTCGCAGTGGGAGAACGGGCTCGTTCAGTCGCACCATCAGCCTTTTTTGCCGAAGCCGGTCCATTGCCAGAAAAAGATGGCACGTTGATGAATCCGGAGACATCGTCGCTGCTGCTGCATCCGTTGGAGCGGCATTTAGATGAAGAGTTGACGGCGTATCTCCGTCAAAGATTGGAGACGTTTGCTCTATCCCCCAGTTCGTTGTCGGCTTTTCTTCAGGATCCCCAAAAATTTCTCTCGGTTCACCTACTTGGTCAGCCAGAAGAATTCGGAGATGATTCCCTTCGCGCACTCGGATACGGCAGCGCAGTTCACTGGGCGCTCCGTTCTTGGGCCGAGGCAGTGCAAAAAGGAGAGAGTTTTGAAGAGGGTGATCTGATAAATGCATTCACGTGGTACCTTCAGGAACGGACGATTTTGACCGAGAAGCAGCGGGTCGATTTGCTGTCCCATGCACAGGATGCACTTGCAGCCTATTACACACAGCGTCTTGTAGGTCGCCCGGCGTTTATCTATGCGATTGAACGTGATTATCGCGCAATGCTCGGTGACCCGTCTGCGCCTGCGGGCTCCGACACGGCAGGTATCCCATTGAAAGGAAAAATTGATCGCATTGATCTCCTCTCAGCAACATCCGGTGATGCAATGATCATCGACTACAAGACCGGCAGGCCTAAGGCTCCTGCAGAGATTCGTGGCGGTCTTGAACCTGGGGTTGTATCGCGAACGGCAGAAGGAGATTACTTCCGTCAGCTTGTGTTTTATGCGCTGATTCTGGAACAGGCGGAGCCGCTGCTGATGCCGCAGTCATTTTCCTTGGAGTTCATTGGTGAGCGCGGTGAAGCGCCAATTCGACGGGATTTCTCTATTACTGATGCGGAAAAAAACGATCTTCGCCTCCTGATTCGCGATGTTTGGGCTAAAATCCAGAACCTCGACTTCACCCTCCTTGAATCTGACCCATCATGATATGTATAAAAATTGTGATCAAGTAGGGGAGCAAGAAAAAGGGCTAAACTCGTATGCTTCATCGATTTTTGTTAAAAGAACAAAGATAATACGCCGAGCTTTGTCTGGCGTTCTTTTGTCATCTGGAGTCGCGATAGTAGGTCTTGAGCGTAACAATGATGCCCTGCTTGGTACAGGTATGTTCATGGCGTATGTCACGACATTTCAAGTGATCGCACAAATGAGAAATTTACGACAAAATATTGGGTTGGATGAATTCTCTAAATAGACCAAGTGCCCTTCCACGGTGACTGATTGCGTTCTTTTCGTCTATGCTTAGGGCTGAATACACTTTTGAGTGCCCCTCCGGCTTGAAACATGCCGATATGGGAAGACCCGGAAGATAGCCTGATTCAAGGCTGTCGGTGATCGTTCCATCACAGGACCCCTCAAACAAATGCTCCTCACCGTTCTCATCCATGTAGATCAAGTTACAGACAAAGTGAGCACGTTTGTTCTGTTCCTCGCGCATTCGATCTAAAAAGAATGAAATCCAATGATGATCCGATGCGTCCGGCCCTGCACCCCAGCGTCGTGTGTGGATGCCCAATTCGTTCTGGAGAGCTTCTACGAGGATGCCAGAGTCGTCAGCAAGCGTTGCTAGACCGGATCTTGCATGATAGAACTGCGCTTTCTGTCGTGCGTTTTCGGCAAACGTTTCACCTTCTTCAGTTGGAACGTCGGTGATGCCAAGAACGGCAGGAGTGACTATGTCAACGTCGAGCCCGGCAAGAGCTTCGGAGATCTCAATGACTTTGCCTTTGTTGGAGGTTCCGACGAGGAGTTTCACGCATTAATCCTAGCAGAATTAAATGGCATAATCTTCCATATGCTCGTTCGCTAGAGAGTTTGTCAGAGATGCTAAATTGTAGGGGCTTCTCTGATAGACAAACTCGTTTAACCAGTTATGGAAAAGGACGCGTGCATGAGAACGCCAGCGGTGAACGGGGCAATTGTCAGGGTTGTTATCGGGATAATAGTTATGAGGGAAGGCTGGTGGAACGGCATTCAATTCTCCCTCAGCAATTGCCTGTTCGTACTTTGTCCGATCACGTACGTATTCTTTCCCAAGCGTTTTTGCTCCATATTCTGGATGGTTGAAAATGTACGTATTGCGACCGTCAGATTCCTGTGCGATGTAGAGCCCTGTGTCTTTCGACTCAGCAACAATCTGCATACCTGGTATGGCAGCTACGTCCTCCCGCTTTACTTCCGTATGGCGAGATACAGGCACAGGAAAGACTGCATCAAATCCTTTTGCCAGCGGGTGCTGCCAATCTGTTGCAGTATGCTCAAATACGCCAAATGCTTTTTGGGGCAACTCATGTTTCTCGACTCCGTGAAAATGATGAAGTGCGGCCTGAGCGCCCCAGCAGATATAGAGTCGGGCATAGACCCGCTCTCGTGCCCAATTAAAAATAGTCTGCAACTCTTTCCAATAATCAACTTTATCAAATGGTCTGGTTTCAACAGGCGCCCCTGTGACGATGAGTCCATCGAAGCGTTGGTGTGAAACGCTATCCCAGTCCTCATAGAATTGTTCTAAATGCTCTGGCGACTCATTCTTGCTCTCGTACGTTGCTGTGCGCATAAACGTCATCTGTACCTGAAGAGGCGTGTCTCCCAATAAACGCAGGAGCTGCTTTTCCGTTCGTTGCTTGTTGGGCATCAGGTTCAGCAAGGCGATTTGCTGCGGACGGATGTCCTGTCTGTGTGCCTGGCTGCTACTCATAACACTGATTCCCTCCGCCGTAAGGCGTTCATTCATCGGAAGGTTATCCGGCGTAATAATCGGCATAATCGGTAAACGTAAAGAATCCGCCACGGTCGAGGCGGATGATTGTTGCGAACAACGGCTATCGTTCCCTCGAGGGGTATGGAAGGAGCACTGAATCCGCGGGCGGTAAAGCGGAGAGTTGCTGGACGGATCATGGAGCCATATCTCTCCCCGTCACTCTGGATAAACGCTGATGCAAAGACCGAAAAATGCGAGGACATAATAAGCATCTGTCCTTGCCGGTCAACGTACGTTTTCCTGACATGATTCAGTTATACTTATTCTGTGATTGATTCTATTTGCGCAGATCTACGTGCGGCGGCTGATCCGGTCAAGGCCGCATTCTTTCCGCGATTCTTTAAGGCCGGCCCCGGTGAATATGCCGAGGGTGACATTTTCATTGGCGTGACCGTGCCGAAAATGCGGATCATTGCGAAACAGTATGGTGACCTTCCTGTTGCCGATCTAATAGAATTATTACACAGCCCGATCCATGAATACCGTCTGACGGCGTTGCTGATTTTGGTCGATCAGTACAAACGAGGTGACAAAGAGACGCAGCAGAAGATCGTCAACCTGTATCTAAACAACACCGCGTACATCAATAACTGGGACCTAGTCGACGCATCCTGTTACAAAATCATTGGTCCATGGATTGAGTACATCGGTGATCGCAAGTTGCTCGATCAACTCGCGGAATCCCGCGATCTCTGGAGACAGCGGATTGCGATGGTCTCAACATTTCATTTCATTAGAAAAGGCGATCTGAAGCCGACATTTCGTATTGCCGAGATGCTACTGGATCACAAGCATGATCTGATCCACAAAGCGGTAGGATGGATGCTCCGCGAAGCGGGCAAACGCGATGAGGCAGCACTAATCAGATTCCTCAAAAAGCATTACACACAGATGCCGCGCACAGCACTGCGATATGCAATTGAACGGCTTGATGAAGCACGACGAAAAGACTACCTAAAAGGCAGATTCTGATTACTGGCCGTTCGCCATCTGCTCAATGTAGACCTTGCGTGGCTTAGCGCCGTCTGCAGGGCCGACAATGCCTTTCTCTTCCATGATGTCGAGCAAGCGCGCAGCGCGTGCGTAACCGACCTTCAATTGGCGCTGCAGCAAACTGGCTGATGCTTTGCCAGATGCTTGCACGACGCGAACGGCATCGAAGAACAAATCATCGCCGCCGTTATCATCGGCGTCCAAGTCGATTTGATGACCACCCATGCCGTTTTCTTCGCCACTTTCGCCTTCTTCTTCCGCGAGGCCGATCTGCTCGGTGATGCGGCCGCCGCCAGCGATTTTTACCGCGTTCATGACACGCTCAATCTCTTTGGTGGAAATATAAATTCCCTGCACGCGAACGGGTTTGGCAGTCTGTGCCGTCATGTACAACATGTCTCCTTTTCCAAGAAGATCTTCGGCACCGATCGAATCGAGAATCGTGCGGCTGTCGACCGAACTGACTACGCGGAACGCGATGCGTGTGGGGATGTTCGCTTTAATCAAACCGGTAATCACATCGACGCTCGGGCGCTGCGTTGCGATAATCAAATGCATGCCGACGGCACGGGCCATTTGCGCAATACGGACGATCATCGTTTCCGTATCGCGCTTGAATTGTCGCATCATAAGATCGGCCAACTCATCGATCACAATCA
>CAZUVN010000015.1:0-22833 GCA_964623835.1 uncultured Candidatus Peribacteria bacterium | reverse complement strand
CGAATTCGTCATCCTTTCTGTGTGCATCACTATCACCTCCAGCGGAGGCCTTCGCTTGCTGATCAAATCTCTCTGCCTGATCAACCGGGTCCACCAGTTCGCTGTAGGCATTCACAATCTCCCATCCACTCACAACCAATTGGAAGCGGTCGGTAATCATCGGATTATCGTCGTTCTTGCGGGCAAGCGGGGACAGATCCAGCGGATGATTGATGATGAACGTCGGATTGATAATGCTTGGACGGCTGACTTTCTTGTAGAGCTGATCAATCAAGTTGCCGCGACCTAGTTGTTCCACATTCACATCCAATTTAATCTTCTTCGACTTCATGGCTTCCCGTAGGGCTGAAGCTGTTTCGTGCTCATCAAAATCAATGCCACAGGCATTCTGAATCGCCTCGCGCAATGTCAGACGTGGCCAAGGTGGGGTGAAGTCGACTTCGACGACGTTGCCGTCGCGGTCAGGAATTTTTACCTTCATCGTGCCGAGCAGTTTCATCAGCACGGTCGAGAGCATCTTCTCGGCAAACTCCATGTTCTTCGTGTAGTCCCAGTAGGACGCGTAGTGTTCCACCATTGTGAAGTCCTGGAGGTGTGATGGATCGACCCCCTCGTTGCGGAAGATGCGACCAATCTCAAACACGCGATCAAATCCTCCAACCAAGCATTCCTTCAAAAACGTTTCTGGAGCGATGCGCAAAAAGACATCCAAATCGTAGGCGTTGTGATGTGTCTTGAACGGCGTCGCAAGCGCGCCCGATGCCGCATTCACCAGCACCGGCGTCTCTACCTCGGTAAATCCGTTCTCCCAGTAAAACTCGCGGAGCAACTTCACAAACTGACTGCGGAACAAGAAGCGCTCCATCGTCTCGCGGTTGCTCATCATGTCCAAGTAGCGCTGGCGCCATGCTGTTTCTTGGTCCTGCACGCCGTGCCACTTCTCCGGCGGTTGTCGCAGGGCTTTGCTGAGCATGGTCCATTCTTTCACCATCACCGTCGGTTCACCGCGCTGCGTTGCAAAGCGCTCGCCTGTAATACCAATGAAGTCACCAAGATCGGTCAGCGACAAAAATTCTTTGTGAGCCTTCTCGCCAATTACATCATCTTTTAAGGCAATCTGCAGACGACCGGTTTCATCCTGCAATGTGGCGAACGTCATCTTTCCCATATCGCGGACCAGCACAATGCGGCCGGCAATGCGGACCTCTGTTCCGTCTTTCTCCTGCTTTGCCATCTCCAGCTTTCCGGTTCGTTCAAATGATGCAGCATACGGTTGTCCGCCTGCGTTGCGGATGGCTTCTGCCTTTGCGTGTCGAATAGGATCCATGCTGCAATGCTACCGTCTGATTCATTTCATCGCCATATCTTGTATTTCATTCAACCTCGTCGCATAGTTTGTCCATGAGTACATCTATACGCACAGGAGTCTTCGTTGGCCGCTTCCAGCCGTTCCATGACGGACATAAGAAGTGTGTCGAAAAAATTCTGTCCGAAAATGATCGCTGCATCATCTTGATGCGTGATACGGAAGCGACAGAGAAAAATCCGTTTGATGCGGAGAAGCGTAAGGCATTAATCCGCGCGGTGTTCCCCGATGAAGAGCGGGTGATTATTCAAACAATCGACGACCCGGGTGCAGCACTTACTGTCTACATCGGCCGTGATGTCGGGTACGACCTGATTAAGCTTGATGCGCAGACAGAAGCAATTTCGGCGACGAATATTCGCAAAGAGCTCTATGGGATCTAGTCGATTCCCCATCTTCTGGCTTACCGGCAACACCGGCGCTGGCAAAAGCACACTCGCAACCGGACTTGAGGGATATATCAATGAAGAGCTGGCGACCGACCATCCGCTTGCACGTCGTTGCATCGTCTTAGACGGTGATGACATGCGCGCGACAATTTCCGTCGATGAAACACTGACACCGGAAGATCGCCGCAAACATAACCTGCGTGTCGCACGACTTGCGGCTCATTTGCAGAGCAGGGGATTCCTAGTGGTCGTTGCGGTCATTGCCCCGTTTGCCTCTGTTCGTGCCGAACTCGATGCCATCTGCCACCCGGTATGGATTTATGTGCGACGCGGGGGACTTGGTGCGGCCGATCGTCCGTACGAAGAGCCAGCGAACCCCGATGTAGTGATTGATCACGATCAACTCTCCATCGATGGTGCTCAGGCTGTGCTCCGATCATTCGTCTCCGGTCGTACCGCGGCTATTCCGTCCATGACCGTACACATTTTGTGATCAATCATCACTAGATAGAATACATTTTGTATTCATTTACGAACCAGTTAATCCATCGTATACTCTTATCTATGCACTTCTTTCGCCCAACATCTGCCACAATTATCTCGTCATTCGTCGTCTGCGGCGTTTCGGCAGGTCTCTTGTACTACACCCTCATCTGCGCCCTCAATGGCGCTGGAAACTGCTTCCAAACGCCGTGGGGTGTTCAACTCTTCCTTATTATATGTCTGTGGCCATGGGTTGCGGCAGTCCGCCTCCTTGGAACCGAGATGATCGCGTTCGCATCGGTTATTGGCTTTGCATTGTCGTTTGGGTGGATATTCGTGATTGCGTGTGTCATTCGATGGGGGAGTACTTTGCGCTTTAAAAGACAGTAAAAAGGTGGCAGGTCTATAATTGACAAAAATACATAAATATATTAAAGTGTAAAACATGAATACACCTCTGCACAACCCAGAGAATCGGGTTTTAGAGACCAAAACAGCAGTTTCACGTGATATTCCGCCAGAGCACGACATTATGAACATGACAGTCGATGAGATTATTGAAGCCCTCAATCGGCCATGGCCGACATCCGATATGCCCCTAGACCAGCAGATTCAGCTTCTCTTCGATGTGATCGAAGAACAGAAACGACGCGGAATCTAATCGCAATTTCCCTTTGACACAGCACTGAAACATTCCTAAACTCCCGCAGCTCCATTCGGAATGCAGAGATTCATCGAATCTCAGCCTCCTACGGTTCGAGTCCGCCGTCCGCAACACTTGTGTGTGCGCGACTAAGCGGACCAGAGGAACCTCTGGGATTGCCGCTTGGATATCATTTTTTCTCTTCTGTAGGCCATTTCTGTGGCTTACCATCAGCATCTTATGATTGGTGTCATCGCGAAGAAAGTCGGCATGTCACGCGCGTTCCTCCCCACGGGAGAGGCCGTCGCTGTCACATATTTGGAAGTTGAACCGAACGTCGTCGTCCGCACAAAGACAAAGGAAAAGGACGGATACGATGCGGTTGTTCTTGGAATTGGAACCAAGGAGTGGAAGAGCCGCAAAGGAAAGACGAACACGAACTACAGCCTGCAGAAAGAATTCCGCGTCGAGTCTCTCGACGGATTTGAGGCAGGAAAGACGGTTACCGCCGAGGTATTGCCGATGGAAAGCATGGTCACGGTCGAAGGTGTCTCGAAAGGAAAGGGTTTCCAGGGTGTTATGCGACGCCACGGATTCCACGGAGGACCGAAGAGCCACGGATCGCACTTCAAGCGCGAGCCAGGTTCCGTCGGTATGAGAACCAGCCCGGGACGCATTTTCCGCGGTCACAAAATGGCCGGTCACATGGGAACCGATAAGCTGACGCTCAAGCACCGCGCGGTCATCGTCAACGACACTTCCAAGAACATCATTGCCGTCCGCGGCCCGGTCCCCGGTCCTGCAGGCGCACATGTGTTCCTTACCCTCGAAGCCGCCAAATAATCCACCAACCCATGCAGATTGATATTTTCTCCGCCAACGGCTCCAAGGTGAAGGCCATGGATCTCCCCGCATCCCTCTTCGGATCCGAGGTGAACTTCGGTCTGATGCACCAGGCAGTCACGATGCAGCAGGCAAACCGCCGCCAGAGTCCCGCACACGTCAAAACACGCGGAATAGTGTCCGGTTCCACCCGCAAGATCGTTGCACAGAAGCACACGGGAGGCGCACGCCACGGTAACATCCGTAACCCGTTGATGCGCGGAGGTGGAAAGATCTTCGGTCCACAGAACGACAAGAACTACACAAAGGACATGCCGAAGAAGATGCGTCATGCAGCGCTGCGTTCGAGTTTGACGCTCCAGGCAGGAAAGGGAGCGATTCTCGGACTCGACAGCTATCCCGAGACCATCAAGACCAAGACGGCATTCGAGCTCTTCAAGAAGCTGCCGGTCGACATCGGCCGCCGTATTCTCATTGTTACCCCGTCCGCCCATCAGTCACTACGCCTCTCCGCCCGCAACATCGAAGGCGTGAAGACCGTGACTGCCGCCTACCTCAATGTTGAAGATATTCTCAACTCCCGTCATTTGATTTTCGTCGGTGACGCAATCGAGAAGGCAGAGGCATTGTTCGGTAAGAAGGAGGGTATTGCTCCACGCAAGAAGACAACGGCATCTGCTGATGCAGCAGAGAAGCCCGCAGCAAAGAAAAAGACAGTCAAGAAAGTAGCGTCCAAGAAACCTTCTACCAAGAAAGCTTCCTAATATCTCATGGAACTCTCCCGCGTCATTGTCGGCAGCCCAGTCACCGAAAAGACCGAGCGTCAGAAGGGCGACCGAATCTTCACGGTTCAGGTAGATCCTGCCGCAACCAAGATTGATATCGCCCGTGCGCTTGTAACGTACTTTGGAGTGAAGCCAGTCAGCGTTCGCGTCATGCGCGTTCGTCCCAAGGCCCGAGCGATCGGTGCAGGAAAGATCTTCACTCGCCGCCACCGCAGCAAGAAGGCGGTCGTAACACTCGCATCCGATAGCAAGCCATTAGATCTTGCCCAGTTCAACGCTTCCTAAGCTCCCATGCCACTCAAGAAGATTAAACCAACGACCTCGGCACGCCGTCAGATGACGGTGGCGGACTTCAGTGGGCTGACAAAGAAGCGCCCAGAGAAGCGTTTGAGCCGCGGAAAGCAGCGTATTTCCGGTCGCGATAGCGCCGGTCGCATTGCCATTCGTCACCGTGGAGGTGGACACAAGAAACTGTGGCGCGACATCGACTTCCGCCAGATTGATAAGCTCAACATCCCTGCAACCGTTACCGCATTCGAGTACGACCCAAACCGCACCGCGCGCATTGCCCTGTTGCACTACGAAGACGGTGAAAAGCGCTACGTTCTGGCTCCTCAAGCCCTCAATGTCGGTGACCAGGTCGTTGCCGGAGAGCGCACGAAGGTGAAGACGGGTAACCGCATGCAGATGCAGTTCATCCCTGTTGGATACAAGATCTTTAACATCGAGCTCGACCCGGGTCGCGGCGGAAAGATCGTCCGCTCCGCAGGAACATCGGCAACACTCGTCGGTATCGACGGAGACTTTGCCATCGTTCAGCTTCCGTCGAGTGAAATGCGCCGCGTTCGCAAGGAGTGTGCAGCGACCATCGGTATCGTCTCCAACCCGGAACACAGCCTCATCAGCATTGGTAAGGCAGGACGTGTTCGCTGGATGGGCCGCCGCCCACAGGTGCTTGGTAAGTCGATGAACGCCGTCGACCACCCGCACGGAGGAGGAGAAGGTCACAACTCGATCGGATTGAAGGCACCAAAGACCCCGTGGGGAAAGAAAGCCCTCGGTATGAAGACGCGCAAGCGCAAGCGTAAGTCCAACGATCTGATTATCCGCCGCCGCGTAAAGAAGAATAAGAAGAAGTAATTCCCCTATCTCCTAGCTCCTACTTCCTAGCTCCTATGTCCAGATCTCTCAAGAAAGGCCCTCACATCGACGAGAAGTTGATGAAAAAGGTCATGCAGATGATCGACAAAGGTGAAAAGAAGATCATCAAGACCTGGGCACGCGATTGTGACATTCCACCAGAGTTCGTCGGATTCACCTTCGCAGTTCACAACGGTAAAGAGTTCCCTGCGGTCTACGTGACCGAGCAGATGGTGGGACACAAACTCGGTGAATTCTCCTGGACCACGAAATTCAAGAACCACGGCGGTAAAGCCGCTGCAGCTCCTGCCCCCGCTAAATAAGCCTTTTCTCTTCTGATCCCATGAAAGCCTACCTCCGTTCCGCCCGCATCGCGCCAAAGAAAGCGAACATCGTCGCAAAGATGGTCCGCGGCATGCCCGTGGGTGAGGCTATGTTGCTGCTCTCGCGCACGCACAAGAAGAGCGCACGCCTCATTGAAGGTGTCTTGCAGTCCGCAATCGCCAACGCGCGCCACAACGATAAGCAGCATCCGACCGATCTGATCGTGAAGACGATCATCGTCAACCAGAGCTTGGGATACAGCCGCGGCGTTCCGATGGCACGCGGTCGCGTTCGCCCCATGACCAAGTTCCTCAGCCACATCAGCATTACCTTGGGTATTGGCGATGGTGAGAAGGCTAAGACGGTAAAGAAGGCAAAGACGCCTACGAAGTCTTCACAAAAGAAAGCCACTCCTGTAAAAGATAGCTCCACACAGAGTGCTCCTCAGGAATCTACTTCTTCTTCCTCGGAATCCTCGGATTCCTCGGTTTCCTCTGCTTCCTAACTATGGGTCAGAAAGTTAACCCCAACGGCCTCCGCATTGGTATCACGCACACGTGGGCATCCACCTGGTTCGCTCGCGGAGCCAAGTACCGCGACCTGTTCCTTCAGGACCAGCGTATCAAGCGCCATATTATGAAGAAGCTCCAGGAAGCGGGCATCAGCGAGCTGCAGATTGAGCGTGGCAAGAAGATCCGCGTCACCATCATCAGCGCCAAGCCCGGTGTGATTATCGGTAAGCAGGGTGCGGCCATCGAAGAACTGCGCGCCGATTTGGACAAAACATTCGGAGGTTCCTTCGAGGTCGATATCCAAGAGCTTCGTAATCCGGATGCCGATGCACACTTCATCGCCGAGACGATCCAGGGACAGATTCAGCGCCGCATGCCGTATCGCCGAGCCTGCAAAATGGCTATTGAAAAGGCGCTACAGGCTGGTGCGCAGGGAGTGAAGATCACCGTCTCGGGACGTTTGAATGGTGCGGAAATCGCTCGCGCCGATCTCTTCAAAGAAGGCAACATTCCTCTGCAGACACTCCGCGCGAACATCCAGTTCGCACGCCGCCATGCCGTTACGAAGTTCGGCACCATCGGTATCCAGGTCTGTGTCTACAAGGGAATGGTGTTCAAGAGCGTGCAGCAAGTGCAGTCCGCGTCCCTTACTACCCCCAAAGCCTAACCCCCTGAACCATGTCGATGCTTGAGCCCAAAAAGCTGAAATTCCGAAAGCACCACCGCAACCGCGGTGCAGTGCGCGGTAAGGCATCGCGCGGTGCAACCCTCGCGTTCGGCAATATCGGTCTGAAGGTTATGGAAAGCGGCGAGATCAACGCTCGCCAGATCGAAGCAGCTCGTAAAGCGATGGCTCACTCGGTCCAGCGCGGCGGAAAAATCTGGATTCGCGTTTTCCCTCACACGCCGGTTACCAAGAAGGCGGCTGAGGTGCCGATGGGAGCCGGAAAAGGATCACTTGAATACTACGGACAGACCATCAACCGCGGCACTATCGTCTTCGAAATGGACGGTCTGCCCATCGAGAAGGCTCGCGAGGCGCTCCGCCTAGCCAGCCACAAGCTCCCTCTTAAGACCAAGATCGTCCTGTCTCTCTCCCTCGCTTCCTAAGTATGGCAAAGCACACGACAAAGTCGGCCGAATTGAGAGCGCTTGCTCCCGAGGATCTTCGCAAGGAGATTACCGAGCAGCGTGCCGCTGTTGCCAAGATGCACATCGGCATTTCCCTCCGTTCGCACAAAGACACAGCTGCCTTCAAGCGTGAAAAGAAGCAGCTCGCCCGCATGCTCACAGCATTGCGCCAGAATGATTCCTCTAAAGCATTGAAGACAACGGCAAAGACCGCTACAGTTTCCGCCCCCAAATCCTAATGCTTACTAAGCAAGGCACCATCACATCGGCCAAGATGCAGAACACCGTTACGGTGACGGTGCACCAGCAGGTGCGCCATCCGCTCTATAAAAAGAGCTTCCGCAAGAGCAAGAAGTTCTTGGCGGACACCAACGGCATGTCCGATCTCGGCATCGGCGATCTGGTGGTTATTACCGAGTGTCGCCCGCTCAGCAAGATGAAGCATTTCAAAGTCACGGAAGTCATCAAGCGCGCGCCGCGTGTGAGTGAGATGAAGGAGGAGGCCGGTGTCGAACAAGCAATCCACCGCGAGAAAGTCGCATCATCCGAATCTTCTGAATCCTCCGCATCATGATCCAGCAGCAGACCTACCTTACAGTGGCCGATAACACGGGAGCGAAGACCGCCATGTGCATTCGTGTGCTCGGTGGAACCCGCCGCCGCTATGCACGCATTGGCGATGTGGTCGTTGTGTCCATCAAGGAAGCCGCACCTCGCGGTACCGTTAAGAAGAAGGCCGTGGAGCGTGCTGTCATCGTCCGCACGTGCGCGACGACTCGCCGAAAGGACGGTTCTGCCGTCCGGTTCGACGACAATGCCTGTGTCATCATCCAGAAAGACGGTATGCCTAAGGGCACGCGCGTCTTCGGTCCCGTCGCTCGTGAACTGCGCGCGAAGGGCTACCAGAAAATCATTTCCCAGGCCCCCGACGTTCTATGAAAATTCATACCGGCGATACCGTCGTCATCAACACCGGCAAAGATAAAGGCAAGCAGGGAACAGTTGTTCGCATCCTTGCCAGCAAGAATCGTGTTGTCGTCGAAGGTATCAACATGCGCACACGTCACATCAAGAAGACGCCGCAGTCGGCCGGTCAGCGCATCAGCTACGAAGCAAGCATCCACATCAGCAACGTGCAGCTGATTGACCCCAAGTCCAAGAAGCCAACACGCATCGGCTACAAAGTCGATGAAAAGGGCAACAAAGTCCGTATTGCTCGCAAGAGCGGAGAGGTGATCGTTAAGGCGGCAAAGGCTGCCAAGGCAGGAAAGAAGACCGATGAAGCCGGCGCAAAGGCCGCTCCCAAGAAATCCGACAAGAGCCAGAAGCCAGCGGGCGAGAAGTCGCCGTTCTGGAAGCGTGGCGGCAAGACTGCCGCTGACGGAAGCACCTCGGCTGGCTCCGGTGCCGATACCAATGTCATCCAGACCGCTCACCGCGCACAAGGCGGATAATCCTCCCTGAAACCTAACTCCTGACTTTCTACCAATGTCCTACGACACCCTTCACGACCGGCTCCGCGGACCCATCCGCAAGCATCTCAGCGAAGAGCTGAAGATCAAAAACGTGCACGCGCTCCCGCGCTTGCAGAAGGTGGTTGTGAACGTCGGTATCAACCGCGCAAAAATGGAAGGAAAGGAAATGCAGGAATACGTAATCGACTCTCTGCAGCGCATGACCGGACAGAAGCCTGTACTGCGCGCCAGCCGTATGGCCATCTCCAACTTCAAAATCCGCGAAGGACAGATTGTCGGCGCCATGGTCACGTTGCGCGGCCGCAGCATGGAGGAGTTCCTTGACCGCTTGGTCAGCTACGTTCTGCCCCGTATCCGCGACTTCCGTGGTCTTCCGACCAAGTTGGACGGACATGGTAACTACGCGATCGGACTGAAAGATCAGACGGTGTTCCCCGAAATCCCAACGGCAGATTTGCAGAAAGGATTCGGTCTCCAGATTCAGATTACGACAACCGCTGCCAACGATGACGAGGCAAAGGCCCTTCTGAAGCAGATTGGACTTCCATTCCGCGAGAAAAAATCCGATAACGCCTGACCTTGATTATTCCGTCTACCTTCTAGACAATCCCCCCGCTCTAACGCACCCATGGCCCGCAAATCGATCGTCATCAGCCAGCAGAGAAAACGCGACAATTACCTCGCGGCAAAAGCCGCAGGCAAAAAGCCGGTTTTCCCCACCCGCGTCTACAACCGCTGCAGCTTGTGCGGACGTCGCCACGGATTCATGCGTTTCTTTGGAGTCTGCCGCATTTGCTTCCGAGAATTGGCCTCTAACGGTGATATTCCCGGCCTCACCAAATCCTCCTGGTAACCTATGTCCTTCGTCAACGACCCCATCGGCGACTTCCTGACCCGCATGCGCAACGCGCAGGCAGCACGTCGCAAGACCTGCCGCGCCCCCCTGTCACGCCTCAAGAAAGAGCTGTGTGATCTGTTGGTCCGCGAAGGCTGGCTCCAGAGTGTCGAAGTGCTGGGCGACGCACCGAAGCAGGAGATCGAAGTGACGTTCGTTGCCGGAAAGACCCTGACCCTAACCCGCAAGAGCACACCCGGTCGCCGACTCTACGCTCGCGTCCAGGACCTGCATCCCGTTCTGCGCGGCTACGGCCAAGCAATTCTTACCACCAGCCAGGGCCTGATGACCGATGAAGAAGCACGAACCAAGAAAGTCGGTGGAGAACTTCTTTGTACCGTTTCCTAACTATGTCTCGAATCGGAAATAAAACAGTGGCCATCCCGTCCGGTGTCACTATCGACATTAAGTCCGATGTGCTCCATGTAACGGGTCCCAAGGGAACGCTCACCTACGCGCTCCTGCCGGAAGTCACGATCGAGATTGCGGACAACGTTGCAACAGTTAAGCGTAAGGAAGACACCAAGACGGCACGTGCCCGTCACGGTCTGACCCGCGCGCTCCTCGCAAACATGGTGAAGGGTGTGTCCGACGGATACAGCAAGCAGCTCGAGATTATCGGTGTCGGTTACAAGGCCGCACTCAAGGGAAAGACCCTGCAGCTGAGCCTCGGTTACAGCCACACAATCGATTTCGCCATCCCGGCAGATATCGAAGTGATTCAGGATGAGAAGAACAAGAACCTCATTACCATCAAGGGTGCCGACAAGCAGTTGGTCGGACAGACTGCTGCACAGATCCGCGAACTTCGCCCGCCAGAGCCGTATAAGGGCAAGGGCATCCGTTATTCCGACGAGTACGTCCGCCGCAAGGTGGGTAAGGCTGCCGGCAAGACCGCTTAATACAACTCTCTCATGAAACTCCCTAAGAAGCTCCAAGACCGGCTCCGCAGAAAGACCCGCATCCGCGCACGCATCCTCGGCACGGCCGAGCGTCCGCGTCTCACGGTCTATCGCTCACTAACAGGCATCAGCGCCCAGGTGATTGACGATACCGCGGGCAAGACCCTTGCCGCTGCGTCGACCAAAGAAGCAAAAGCGAAGATGAACGTCGAAGGCGCAAAGAAAGTTGGCGAGCTCCTCGCAAAGAAAGCAAAAGATGCAGGTGTCTCCTCCGTTGTCTTCGACCGCAATGCTTACAAGTACCATGGCCGCGTGAAAGCGTTGGCCGATGCCGCCCGCGAAGGCGGACTTCAGTTCTAACTCTCACTACCTCTTCAGTTTTCATGCCAGCCCCATCCTCATCACCGAACAACCGACGCGGTCCCCAGACGGGAGGCCAGCAGCGTGGCGGTGGTAACGATCGCGGTGGACGTGGAGGCCGCGGTGGACGCGATGGTGATCGCAGAGGTGGACGTGATCAGCGCCCGCCATCCGAGTATTCCGAAACGACACTCAGCCTTGATCGCGTGACACGCGTGGTGAAGGGAGGACGCCGCATGCGTTTCCGCGCAGTGGTGGTTGTCGGAAACAAGAAGGGCAAAGTAGGACTTGGAACGGGTAAGGCGAACGAAGTGCAGGCTGCAGTCCAGAAGGCAACCAAGGCTGCCAAGCGCAACATCATCCTTATTCCGCTGACCAAGGGAACAATCCCCCACGAAGTCGACATCAAGTTCAAGTCTGCAAAGCTGCGTCTTATGCCGGCATCCGAAGGAACGGGAATCATTGCCGGAGGAGCTCTTCGTGTGATCTTCGATCACGCAGGAGTGGCGAACGTGCTTTCCAAGCGTTTCGGAACCGGAAACAAGCTGGTGAATGCCCAGGCAACGCTCAAGGCGCTCGCACTTCTCAAGCCGATCAAAGGAGGTGTCGCCGTTGAACAGAGTGGCGAGAAGGCCGATCCATCGACTGCCGAAGTGAAGGAGGTGTCCAAAGAGCAGATCGAAGGCGGAAACCTTGTCGAGAAGAAGGCGAAGAAGACGGAGAAGAAGGACTGAGCGTAAGAAGCCCGACTTTTTCCGTGAGTGCTTTGACGTTCGCGGTTATACTTCACGGTCTATGAAGACCGCACTTGTGATTGTCGCGCAGACCGGTTATCAGGACAAAGAATTAGAAGGAACGCTGAAAGGGCTCGAAGAAGGTGAATTTGAGGTGATCATCGGCAGTACAGAGATTGGATCTTGCTCAGGCAAACTTGGCGGAACAACCGAAGCGACCGTCGCGCTTCGCGATATCATCGCGGCCGATTATGACCGTATCGCGTTTATTGGTGGTCCGGGTGCGCATGCACTGATGGATAATATCGATGCGCATCGCATTGCGCGTGAAGCGGTCGATATGCATATGCCGCTTGGGGCTATCTGCGTTGCGCCGACAATGTTGGCGAATGCAGGAGTCTTACGCACCAGAAAAGCGACGGTCTTTGCAGATAACGAAGGAGTGAACATCGATATTCTCCGTCGTCACGGTGCAAGCTATACGGCCGACCCGGTAACCATCGACGGATGTATTATCACCGCAAACGGTCCCGATGCCGCGGAGGAATTCGGGGTGAAGTTGGCAGGGTTGTAGCAATCGCTTTAGCGTTTGCGTGACCCTTTGGATTCAACTGAATCGACGAACTTTTTCCATTCAGCTGTTGCTCTGGCTACTTTGGATTCCGTAATGAATCCGCTTCCATCAACTTCAGGCAGGCTTCCTGTGTTCTCTCGTCCGATAATTTGCAGGAATGTGTCACCGTGCTTGTTTGCAAGGGATGCCAGTTTCAACATGACAGACGGAGACAGGACAATCTGTTTGTCGTGCTCACTTAATTTAATTGCTTCAGCAAACCTTGCTACCTTCGTGATTCCAAGAAGAAACGGTTTTGTGCGCATCATGTCGTATAAATTACGTAGCGATGCTTCGGGACTCGATTCACGGGATTCCGAAGATGTCGATGTTGTGTCCGTGACACGATAGTCAGCATAGGGATTCGGCACTGACGCGTTCTTTTCTACCGCCGTGTCCGTAAAGCCGATGTCATCGTTTGTCGGATACGGAATATTTGAAAATTTCTGTGTGGGGATATTGGCAGCCAAGTCGATCCGTACATCATTCGGTAACATGCGGGCGTTAATATGCTTCTGCATGCTTTCCTGAACTTTTGCATCAAGTCCATCTAGCGATAGCTTGGTGGATTCAACTTCCTCCTGAGCATGCTTAGAGACTTTTTGAGCCTTTCCCAACCGTGCCTGTGCAATCTCATTTGCGCTCGCTAGATCAATAATCTCCTTTTTTGCTTTGAGCGTCGGCTGTTTTTCAGCCTGTTCATCGCGCTTGAATCCTTCGGGCAGGTTCGGCATAGAAATGGGGTGTATGTGAATGTGTGTAACTATTATAGCAAAAATACCAAAATAGATCAATTACTGTTGTCCTGGCACCGTTACCGCTCCAAAATGCTGCACCCAGATACCGGCGTTTACACCGACGCCCGATAGGGTATAGGCGGGGTTCAAAATCGCTGCTCGGTGTTCATCGGATGCCATCCAGTCACGAACCGCTTCTTGTGGCGTCTTTTGTCCTTTTGCAAGGTTTTCCCCGAGCGCATAGCCCTTTACACATCCGCAGTCTTTCTGGAACGTGCGGTCATAAAAGCCCGTTGCGGCCATCCGTTCACGGATTGTTTTGCCGTCGGGACTGACGTGCGAGAAGAATCCCTCTTCCGCCATGCGGTTTGCGTACAGCTGCGCTGATTGCTGTAGCCGCTCATCGAGCTGTAGCTCCGGTAAATCATGGTCGCGACGGATCTCGTTGATCAAGCTGAGGACGGTTGTGCGTTGCTGGGCAACGCTCAACGGAATGCGGGTTCGGCGCACCAGGGGTGTTTTGGATGACGTCGATGATGGCGTTACCAACGGGACGCGGTTTCGACGCGAGGAGATGACGGTATAGATCCGCGGATCTTTCGTGACTGCTCCGCCATCAATGCGCAATTCACCATTGACCGATCTAATCGTTTTTACAAGCAGTAATGCGCGATTCACCTCATCCATCGTCATCAATTTTTCCGGCTCCAGCAGGTCTGTCTTCTCCGCCGTAAAAAGCCGATATTCCGTCGCCAATCCGGCGTATGGGGCATACCAGCTGTCTGGGGGGACGTCGGTGTAGGTATGAAATAGGCCGGTCGGCAGTGCCCATGCACGGGCAATCATGACCAAGAATTCAGCTCGTGGAACCGTGTTGAGCGGGTACAGACGTGACTGGCTATCTGCCCGCAAAATTCCCAAGCGTTCTGCGTAGAGCATGTAGGCTTCGGCCGGATGCCCCTTGGGCATATCGCTGAACTGGCCGGTATTGCGAATTACAGGAATATCCGGGGTCAAAGCGAGGATAATCGCCTGCACCACCGTCATCCGGGCAGCCGGTTCGGCGGCTGTTGTCGGGAGAGTCGTGTATCCCAACAGGAGAGCCGTCAGAATGAGCCGTGCAAGGAGTTTTTGTGGGTTAATACTACATTATATACTATTTTTACTGTTTTAGCAATTAATCCTGCTTCCGGGATTCCCGTAAAACCGCCAAATACCCTTGTGAACAGCGGATACAGACCGTACTATTGCGCCCCGGTCCTCGTTCGACGGCCGCAGATTCCTCTTTCCGTATGCTTCACTCACTCCGCCCAGCCTCCGGCTCCACTAAAAAGCGCAAGCGCGTTGCCCGCGGCAACAGCGCAGGAGGTGGTACAACAGCAGGTCGTGGTACCAAGGGTCAGCAAGCACGTGCCGGTAAGGGTCGTCGTTTCGGATTTGAAGGAGGTCAGATGCCGCTGATGATTCGCCAGCCTAAGCAGCACGGATTTAAGCGACCACGTCGCGTGACGTACGAAGTGATCACATTGACTGCTATGGAGCGCGCGTTGCCAGAAGGTACATACACGTTGGCCGATCTGATTGATCGCCGCTTGGCTCATGCCGGATCCCAGGTCAAAATTCTTGCAACGGGAAAGCTTTCCAAAAAAATCACGATCGAAGCAAACGCAGCATCTAAGTCTGCAATCGAAGCTGTGAAGAAAGCAGGTGGCTCGATCACGATTGTGAAAAGTTGATAGCTTTTAGTTTATAGCTTTTAGCCTATACTTCTGGTGTTGTCCTGTCTTCGAAACTGACAGCTAACAGCTAACCACTAACCACTCGACATGTTCACCTATCTCCGCCAGCTCTGGCACACCGAAGATCTTCGCAAGCGTATTCTTATCACGATCGCTCTGCTTCTTGTGTACCGCGTTGCGGCACATCTTGCAGTCCCCGGCACCGATCCGTTCGCTTTGAAGCAGTTCCTCGACAGCCGTTCGTCCGGCGGTCTTATCGGCGTCTTCGCAGCACTGACCGGAGGAGCAGTCGACAACTTTTCCATCATGATGCTTGGTCTGGCACCGTACATTAACGCTTCCATTATTATCCAGCTCTGCACCGTCATCTTCCCCAAGTTGGAAGCGCTCAGCAAAGAAGGTCAGCAGGGACAGCAGCAGCTGAACCGCTATATGCGTTGGCTGAGCGTGCCACTCGCATTCATCCAGAGCTACGGATTCCTTCTGCTCCTCAGCCGCGGAGGTGTCCCACTCATCGACACAACATTCCCGAACGTGCTCTTGCCGATGCTCTTCGTCACAGCGGGTTCCGTCTTCCTGATGTGGCTTGGTGAAATGATCACGGAGAAGGGGATTGGTAACGGTATCTCGATGATCATCTTCACCGGTATCGTCTCCAGCATTCCAACGCAACTCGGCGCAATGCTCGTTGGCGGTGAAAGCCAGCGCACCGCATTCATTCTCTTCGGACTTGTGAGCCTTGCAACACTCATCGCCGTTGTGCTCTTCACCGATGCACATCGTCTGATTCCCATCACCTACGCCAACCAAGGCGCAGGACGCGGAGTGTCCGGCGGTATTCCGGTTCGTCTGAACCAGGCGGGAATGGTGCCAATCATCTTTGCTGTTTCACTCATCACATTGCCTGCCATTGTTGCCCAGTTCCTGCAGACCGCACCGCGGTTCCAGGGTGTTGTGAATTTCATCAATGCCTACTTGAACGCCACAACCCCGAGCTGGATTTACATCATTCTATACTTCGCGCTCGTCATGGCGTTCACGTATTTCTACGTGTCCGTCACCTTCAAGCCGGCTGATCTCGCCGAGAGTATTCAGAAGCGCGGCGGATTTATTCCCGGCATGCGTCCCGGTAAGCAGACGGCGGACATGCTCGAGAAAACCAGCAACCGTTTGAACTTGTGGGGCGGTATCTTCCTCGGACTCATTGCGATCGTGCCATTGATCTTCACAAAGTTCTCCGCGCTCGACAGTCAGAACTTGCTGATCTCCGGATCGGGACTGATCATCGTCGTCGGTGTCGTGATGGAACTCATCCGACGCGTGAACGCGCAAATGCTCGCACACGATTACGACAAGCTCGTTTAAAAAACCTCATCATCCCTGATGAGGTCGGTGTGCAGTCCCTACTGCGCGTATATCGAGAGAATGTTGTATTCTCCCCCGGGAGGGTAGCCCCATGTGAATGCAGCGATACCCTCACGTGCGATACTGCGTGCTTTTTCTTGTTCTCCATTCCAATCGAGCACATGCGCGTACAGTAGGTAGTCTCGCTTCGAAGGGCTAGGATGGGTGAAAATTTCTTCTGCAAGATCCAGCGCCAGTCGGGGGTTGTGGCGTTGCATCCACAATTCCCACGCGTGCACGCTGCACGCCATGTGGCGGTCCGGACCCTTCTCCAGTTCGTGGAACCATGCATCACCACGTTCCATCAGTCCTCGCCTGAAGAATGCGATTCCGATGTCTCGTACTGGGGTGGTGTATTGCTCGCTGGCCGGCATGCTCTTCAGCTCTTCGATGGCCTTGTCGGCCTCTTCGATCTGATCGAGAAGAATCAGGGCTTGGATTTCCCGCATCTTCCCAAGAACCGGACGATCCTTACTCAGTTGACGTGCGAATTCCAGCTCCCACTTCAGTGAGTGTCCGCTCATATCGGCGCTAATGAGTGCGCGATCCTTCGATCCGTAGCCTCCATAGAGAATCGCATCCACTGTAATCCAGCAAATGATAATCATGGTCAAAATCAATGCTGTCGCACGCATCATGGTCTATGCCTCCTTGTTAGGTAGGTGAACGTGTGAAGGAACGGTTGACTGCCCTCCTACGGTAGATTTGCTTATTTTTTCTGTCAAAACGAAAAAGACTGGCAACCTCGTTCGGGCTCCGCTACTCTGCCGCGGCCTATGGACTTGGTGCTCTTCGGTATTCAAGGATCCGGCAAAGGAACCCAGGCCAAACGCCTCGCGGCGGAGCAGGGATACGCCATATTCGAGACAGGGGCGGAACTTCGCAAAATAGCCGCGTCAGGCACGGAGTTGGGACAAAAAATCGCATCGTATATTGATCACGGACATCTGGCCCCCATTGAGGTGGTGATGGATGTTGTTCGTGCTGCTGTTCAGGCATACCCCGCCGATCAGAAATTACTCTTCGACGGTTTTCCGCGCGATCTCGATCAGATGCACGGATTCGATGCCATGATGAAGGATATCGGACGGTCATTCAGCTGTATCCAATTGATCATTGATGAAGAAGAGGCGGTCGAGCGCATCAAGCAGCGTGCCGTAGAACAGGGGAGAGCCGATGATGCGTCGGAAGAATTTATTCGTCGTCGCATGGGAATCTTCCACGAAAAGACCGAGCCGGTGATCAACGCCTACATTGCAGAAAACAAAGTCGTACAGGTGAGCGGTGAGGGAACGATGGACGAAGTGTACGAGCGCATCATTGAGGCTTTGAGTGTGGTTGCATAACGTATAAAGGGAGTATGATCAGCAGCCGATCCTCGTTGGATCGGAGTGTTCTGTGACATCACGGAGTCTTTCAGAAAGGGAGATCATGCCATGTTGGAAGGCTGACGATGCACGTCCCGCCACAATCGGGATGCCATTACAGATTGGCAGTCTGTATCAGGCTACACTCGGCCAGAAACAGTACGTCCATATGATTGCCGAATCGCACAATCGCGATCACGTCGCAGTCGCGTTCGCTCACCACTCAGTTGTCTTTCTGAGCAAGACTGGTGGGGAATATTTCTATTACCCTCAGTTGATGCTGAATATTCCTTTCTCACTTCATAATCTCCGCTGCATGGCCGTCGATTGCTGTGCGTTCGCTCTCTGCGATGATTCTGGCGCGTTGCATACTTGGCGGAGTGTCGGTGGCCTATGGAAGAGTGAGCTTGTCTGCCAGTTTCACAGGCCAATCGATGCACTTAAGTGGTACGAGGGTGGTCTGCTCTGCACGCTCTGCACGGGCGAACGGACACTGTATCGCCGCCATAAAATTCCATGGATCGAGCGTTACTACTGGTGGCCCGTCCGCGGGAAAGTGTGGGTTATCGATCAGTTGCCGCCAGTCTCGGTCTCGACTTCCTGAAAGATGCCCGATGCATGTATCCCGATTCGACCTTGTTCGGATCGGGATTTTTCATTGTCTGTCGGGCATTCTCCATTAGACTCGTTCGTACATGTCCGCCATTCAGACATTCACCCCGGCCGAAATCGCCAGTTTCCGTAAAGCGGGAACCATTCTGCGCGATTGCCTTAACATGTTGGCCCCCCATGCAAAGCCTGGCATCTCAACCTTGGAACTCGATGTGATGGCTGAGCGTTTCATCCGTGAGCACGGAGGTATTCCTGCATTCAAGGGCTACCACAACTATCCGTCCACGCTCTGCACGTCCATTAATGAAGAGTGTGTGCACGGCATGCCCGGCGAACGTGTGTTGAAAGAAGGGGATATTGTGTCACTCGATTGCGGCGTCATTGTCGACGGTCTCTACACCGATGCGTGCATTACGGTACCGGTTGGTGTTATCAGCGGGGAAGCCCGTCATCTATTAGATACAAACGAACTGGCACTGCGCAACGCTCTTTCCGTCATTCGCGCGGGTGCTCGAGTGGGGGATATCTCATCGATTATCGAAAAAACAGCTCATGATGGCGGATTGGTGCCCGTTCGTGCGCTTACCGGCCACGGACTCGGTCGTCATCTGCATGAATACCCCGATATCCCCAATGCTGGGCGCAAAGGATCCGGACCAGTCCTGCCGGCTGGAACGGTCATTGCCGTCGAGCCAATTTTGGCTGTTGGCAGTGACCGCGTCATTGAACAGGATGATGGTTGGACCATCGCCATGCATGACGGCGGGCTTTCCGCGCACTTTGAACACACCATCCTCGTAACGGAGGACGGCTGCGAGGTGCTGGCGTAGTTGTGTCATGAAAAGCTGAGCTATTCAGGCTTTCCGCACCATTTTCGTCTTCTTAAAATCAGAGAAAACAATGTCTTTCAGCGAATAGAGTGCCCACACGCCATTCAACACGAGGAATGGCCACGACGATCCATCCCACGCATACCAGACCAGCATCGCCGATCCGATGAAGTTCAGAACATCATACCTCAGGCTATCGGGACTCAATCGGTGGCTCTGGACGAGGAAAAACCCGACAAGAATGCAGAACATACCGGCAATTCCAGCTAAAAGTGGGATATTTGTAAGCATTAGGCGAATTATACCGATAGACACCCCCTCGACAATCGCATAATTTATTCTATAAAGAAACATTTTGTATATTTTGCAAGTCAAAGTAAAACTTCTTGCACGAAATCCCCATCTTGGGGTTGATAGACCTTGCTGTGCTCTGTAGGATGCCACGGCTTTTTCCGGTTCGTTTCCCTATTCTTGCCTTTGTGTCTAAGGATGTAATCGAGCTCATCGGGATTGTGGAAGAAACCTTCCCGAATGCATCGTTTCAAGTGAAAATTCTTAGTCCGCAAGCCAAGGATCATATCCTCCTCTGTCACCTGGCAGGCCGCATGCGCGTCAACCGCGTTCGCATCCTCCCCGGAGACAAGGTACGAGTGGAAATGACTCCGTATGATTTGCAGAAAGGGCGCATTACCTATCGGTTCCGGTCAGATCAGCGATTTGACGCCGACGGTAACCCCATCTCTTCCGTATCTCCCGCAACTCCCTCATGAAAGTCCGCCCCTCCGTCAAACGCATCTGCAAAGATTGTCGCATCATCCTGCGCCGTGATGGCCGTGGTGTGCGTCGCGTTCGTGTGGTTTGCAAGACGCCTAAGCACAAGCAGCGACAGGGCTAATCTCTCCCTTTGATTCCTCTACATCTTCTACATCCTCTCGTATGGTTCGTATCTCCGGAGTCGTTCTCCCCGGCAACAAGAACATCGAAATCGCTCTGACAGCGATCAAAGGCATCGGTCGTCCATTGGCGCGCCGCATTCTGGAAGAACTGAAGGTCGACATCCAGACGAAGGCCGATCAGATCAACGAAGATCAGGAAGCCCGCCTCCGCGCACGCATCGAGCAGGAACTGACTGAAGGAGAGCTGACGCGCAAGGTATCGCTCGATGTGAAGCGTCTACAGGACATCGGTACATGGAGAGGAATGCGTCATCGCCGCAAGCTGCCGGTTCGCGGACAGACATCCCGCCGCAACGCCCGCACCAAGCGCGGTAAGAGAAAGACCGGACTCTCCGGACGCACAACGCTGTCCAAGACCTAAATCCTCTTATTTCTCTGTCACTAACTACTACTCACTAGTCACTAACCACTTACGTTCATGTCCCCAGCCGCACCCACCAAAGTCCGCAAGAAGAAGATCAAGCGCACCGTGCCCGTGGCACGCGCCTGCATTCACTGCGGTGAGAACAACACGATCGTCACACTGACCGATCTCGACGGAAAGGTTCTCGCATGGGCAAGCTCGGGTTCATCTGGATTCCAGGGAACACGCAAATCGACTCCGTATTCGGCAAAGGTTGCCGCAGAGAATGCTGTACAGAAGGCTGCCGCATTTGGCATCCAGTCCGTACAGGTGGAGGTGAAGGGACTTGGACCCGGTCGCGAACAGAGCATTCGTGGTTTGCAGGCTGCAGGCCTCAACCTCGATGCGATTATCGACGTCACACCCGTTCCTCACGGAGGATGTCGCCCCACTCGCCGCCGCCGCGTCTAAATTCTTGTCTCCCATCTCGATCCTAGCTCCTAGCTCCTACATTCTATGAAATATACTGGTCCCAAAGCGCGCAAAGTCCGTCGTCTCGGCATGAACCTCTATGGTTCTGATAAGTACGACCGCATTCTGCAGCGCAAGCCCTACGGTCCGGGCAAGTCGCCGAAGACGCGACAGGGTCGCGACTCGGAATACGCGAAGCAGCTCAAAGAGAAGCAGAAGGCTCGTGAGATGTATGGTATTTCCGAGAAGCAGTTCCGTGCCATCTTCACCGAGGCCGCCAAGGCCAAGGGACAGACGGGTGACCAGATGAAGCAGCTCTTGGAGCGCCGTTTTGACAACGTGTTGTACCGCGCTGGCTTTGCAATGACACGCATGCAGTCACGCCAGTTTGCCGGCCACGGCCTCTTTTTGGTCGATGGTCACCGCGTGACATCTCCTTCGTATCGCATTCAGCCCGGACAGGTCATTACCGTCCGGCAGAAATCCAAGGACTCCGCAATCTTCACCGCCATCCGCGAGAAGAATGCGAAGACCCGACCGCCCAAGTGGCTGACGTCCGATATGGCGCAGCTGAAAGCGGAAATCATTGCTCTGCCCCAAGCAGACGATGCAGAACAGGCGCTCGACATGCGCCAAGTTGTCGAGTTCTACTCACGCAACTAATCGATCTTTCTTCCTCTCCTACCTCCTGCGGGACGTCTCCCGCTCTTCCTCTCCTCCTATTATGCACATCATTCAGGAAGAAATCGGATTGCCTATCTTTTCCACGGCTAAGGGATCCAAAGGCAGTTCCGCCCACATCGTCTTCAGCATCGCTCCGTTGCCTCCGGGCTTCGCAGTCACGCTGGGAAACGCGCTTCGACGCGTTCTTTTGTCGAGTCTGCCGGGTGCAGCCATCACATCGGTTCGCATCGATGGAGTCCAGCACGAGTACACGACGGTGAAGGGAGTAAAGGAGTCCGTTGTCGATATCATGCTTAACCTTAAGCAGGTGAAGCTGAAGAAGCACAATAAAGATATGGAGACCATCACGCTCGAAGTCAAAGGCCCGAAGGAGGTGACGGCGGCGGATCTCAAGACCAGCTCCGATATCGAAGTCCTCAATCCGGACATGCACCTCTTCACCATCGAAAAGGGCGGATCGGTTTCGATGCAGATTACGGTGGAGAAGGGCGTCGGTTACGCACCGGCTGCCGATCGTAACAAGAAACACCATGAACCGGGTCTCATGTACATCGATGCGGCATTCAGCCCGGTCGAGCGCGTGCGCTACGAACTGGAACCGACGCGCGTTGGTCAGCGCACCGATCTTGAGAAGCTTGTTATGGAAGTGATGACGAACGGTTCGCTCTCCGCAGAGGAGGCAATGCAGTTCGCATCCCAGTTGCTCCAGAGCTACTTCAAGTACTTCGGCTCCGAGCACAAGACCATCGAGCCCGAATTCATGGCCGATTTCAGCCGCACGGCTGCCGTCCTGCCCGACGAAGTCGGAGGCGGCGCTGCTCCGGTCAAAGAGAGCTACACCCCGATCGAAATTCTTAACTTGTCTCCACGCACCCTCAACGCCCTTATCAATGCCGGTGTCGGATCCATCGAACAGCTCACCAAGTGCACAGAATCGATGCTCAGTAACTTCCGCGGATTCGGCGCCAAAGCGCTCGATGAAGTGAAGTCGACCCTGGCTACCCGAGGATTGCGTCTGAGCGACGAAAGCGAGGAATAATCAGTCCTTGCGTCACCCCCATCACTTCCGTATTCTACCGCCCCCATGCGCCACAA
>CAZUVN010000014.1:0-22853 GCA_964623835.1 uncultured Candidatus Peribacteria bacterium | reverse complement strand
GCCATTAACCATCATCCTGCCAATACAAAATGATGCGCCGCGAATATTGTATCCCATTATCCGTTATCCGTTATCAGATAACAGTGAGCGGAAAACGGAAAACGGAAAACGGACAATTGGCGTTAGAGTCTCCTCCAGCCCCATTGCCCAATCCTTAGTCGACGCCTTCGCATCGCCTCTCACCACCACATCCGCCAACGTGCACGGACAACCCAATCCGTATTCTGCAGAGGACATTGCTCAGCAATTTGCCGATCAAGCGATCAAGCCGGATCTCATCCTCGATTCCGGAACACTGCCGCCAACACCGCCATCAACTGTTATTAATTTAAGCGAAAGCGATCAGATCCACAGGCAAGGATCCATCAGCATCTGATACAATCGACCTATGTTCTCCACTCTTTTTGGATCTCGGGAAAAAGGCATTCCTATTCGCGTTGCTAATGAATCCGATCTCGCTGCGACAGAAGATTTGGCCTATCCGACGGATTTCGCCAATATGCTTGCCCGAGCAGAAGAATGTCGACGCGATGCAGCAATGGTATTGAACTGCCCTGATACAGCTACACCATCAACCGATGTACTGCCCGAAATGTAAATCCGAAGATACGGCCGTGATCGATTCCCGCCTCAGTGAGGAGGGACGCAGTGTGCGTCGCCGCCGCGAATGTCCGAAGTGCGAATATCGTTTTACAACGTTCGAGCGGCAGGAGATGACGAGCCTGATTGTGGTGAAGCGTGATGGGACCCGCGAGCCGTACGCACGACAGAAACTTGAGCGTGGTATTTGGATTGCGTGTGCAAAACGTCCGGTCACCCAGCAGCAAGTCGACACACTTCTTACAACCCTTGAAGAGCACTGGGCCGCCGAAGGCGGTGAAGTGAAGAGCAGCCAGATCGGCGATGACGTGATGCGCGAACTCAAGAAACTCGATCAAGTCGCCTACATCCGTTTTGCCTCCGTCCACCGCGAATTCCAGGATGTGGAGGAGTTTAAGGAGGAGCTAGGAAAGTTGTTTGAGCGGAAGAGGAAATAAAAAAAGAGCACCCGGTTTCCCGGGTGCCACAGAAAGATGTTCAATCAGCAATCAGAGATTTTGCATCAACTTCGGCTTCTTGGAGCATCTGCGTCCATCGCGCCGCCTCCTCTTGGCAGCCGCACAATTCATACGTTGACAAAAATGCTGCCGCGAATGTGGCCACGCATCCATAATCATATAACTTGCGATTAAACCACCTCATTCCATCATTTTCTGCAGTCCGCAAAATCCTCAATGCCTTTTCCTTCTTACCCTGATCCAACAAGATCGATGCCTCGTAGACATTCAACAGGGCACGATAGTAAGCAAGATTCGTACTGTTATGTGCCTTAAGAACGAGCCGCAGCGCTTCGTTGAATTTCCCTTCACGCCGATACAACTCAGCGGCAAAAGCATAATTGCGGCTCTTCGGATCGTTAATAACAAAGTAGAAGTGATTGCGCCAATCCATCGTGAATCTCCTGATGAGGGTGTGATTGCCTACAATATTCAAAGAACATTCTTCTTAAATATATTATTTGTCAATTAAATGATTATGTCAATATCACCCCTTTTCTCTTCCCTATCGCAAAACAGCTGATTTTCCGTATACTCTCGCCACTATGCATCGCACCCACACCTGCGGCGAATTACGCGCCGAACACGCTGGCCAGACTGTCACCCTCTCCGGATGGGTGCACCGCCGCCGTGACCACGGAGGACTCATCTTCATCGACCTTCGCGATCATTACGGATTTACGCAGGTTGTGATTGCACCGGAGCAGAAAGATGTCTTCAGCATTGCGGAGACAGTTCGACCAGAATGGGTGGTCAAAATTGTTGGCGAAGTAACGAAGCGTCGCGAAGGTGCGGAGCGCGAAGATAATCCGACAGGCGCAATTGAAGTGTTAGTCAAAGAGATTGAAGTGCTGAGCGAAAGTAAGACCCCTCCATTTGAAATTGATACCGATGTAGAAGTGAATGAAGAACTGCGTCTCAAGTGGCGGTTTTTGGATTTGCGCCGACCGGAGCGTCAGAAAATTCTGATGAACCGCGATAAGTTGATCACGCATATTCGGCAGTACATGCACAAGAAAAACTTCACCGAGGTGCAGACCCCCATTCTCGCAAACTCCTCTCCAGAGGGCGCACGTGACTACCTGGTGCCTAGCAGATTGTTCCCCGGCCAGTTCTACGCCCTGCCCCAGGCTCCGCAGCAGTTTAAACAATTGCTGATGGTTGCCGGTATGGACCGCTACTTCCAGATTGCTCCCTGCTTCCGCGATGAAGACCCGCGCGCAGACCGCCACCCCGGAGAGTTCTATCAGCTCGACTTGGAAATGAGCTTCGTTACTCAAGAAGATGTCTTCGGCGTTGCCGAGCCTCTGATGATTGAGCTGACACACGCATTCAGCGACAAGAAGGTAATGTGGGATCCGTTCCCGCGCATCAAGTGGCACGACAGCATGAACACCTACGGAACCGACAAGCCCGATCTTCGCTACGACCTCAAGCTCCAGGATATTTCCGATACCGTGAAAGATTGTGGCTTCGGCGTGTTTGCCGATGCAATCAAGAACAAAGGCGTGGTGAAGGCAGTTGTTGTACCAAACGGCGCATCATTCACGCGCAAAGATATTGATGAGCTGACCGAAACCGCCAAGACCTACGGTGCCAAAGGCCTCGCGTACATCTTGCTGAAGGAAGGTGAACTGCAGTCCCCGATCGTAAAATTCCTCGGGGATGATTTCGCAAAGAAGCTGATGAATGACCTTGGTGCAAAAGATGGCGATGCTGTCTTCTTTGGCGCCGACCAGTGGAAGACCGCCTGCACCGCGCTGGGACAAGTCCGTGCACATGTCGCCAAAAAGCAGAACTTAGCTGATCCGAAAAAAGCAGCCTGGGCATGGATCGTCGATTTCCCAATGTATGAGTGGAACGAGGAGGACAAGAAGATCGACTTCTCCCACAACCCGTTCTCCATGCCACAGGGAGGCATGGAGGCGCTGATGACCAAAGACCCAACGGAGGTTCTCGCCTATCAGTACGACTTCGTCTGTAACGGCTTTGAATTGACCTCTGGTGCCATCCGCAATCACCGTCCCGACATCATGTACAAAGCGTTCGAGATTGCTGGTTACACAAAGGAAGATGTTGATGCGAAGTTCGGCGCCATGATCCGTGCGTTTGAATACGGAGCCCCTCCACATGGAGGCTGTGCACCGGGTATCGACCGCTTGATGATGGTGCTGTGGGAATGCCCGTCTATCCGCGATATCTACGCCTTCCCGAAGAACGGTAAAGCTCAGGACGCGATGATGAACGCGCCATCGACTGTTACTGATAAGCAGTTGAAGGAGCTCCACATCAAAGTTTTGGATTAAAAAAACCGGTCAACTCCACAAGGGAGCTGACCGGAGGGCCTTGGTTGAGCGGAAGTGGACTAGGTGGTGGGAACCAATGCACCTGCCGAGCGGCGCAGTTGGTCACGCTTCTTGCCAGGGTTGGTCGCACTGACGATGATCAGCTCTGTCGCGCCCACTTCTTCCGCGCGACGCAGCAGCTCAAGCTCGACGCTTTGGTTTGGAGTGCCGCGATACAGCAGCTTGAGCGTCGCCTGGAGAGCGAGCTTACGAACAGTCTGCACCACCCCCCATACGCCTGGGGTGGTCGAACTCAGCTCGAGGACGATTGTATCGTCCTGCAAGTCATCCGGGGGGATCTGGCGGAATGACTCGTAGGTTGCCGCACGGACGAGTTCCTGGGGGATGCCCAACGTACGATAGTCGGACTCGAGTTCGGCCAGTTCAGGAGGGCAGCCAGCAATCAACGTCAACATAGCGAGGGGCTCCTTTGCCACTTTTTCTCTGCCATTGCCAAAGACCGGTGCTCCGCACCGACAAGTTAATCCTAGGCAGCGCAGAGGTTGCGGGCATTTTGCCCCTCTTTTCTGTAAACGCAACCCCACATCGTAAGAAGAGGACGTATAGTCCGTCTTACTCTTCATAAAGCCATGAAACGCATCTTCTCCATTTTTGCCGGAACGCTCATTTTGGCAGGCTGCAGCAGCTATGCCTCCCCTCTGCCCAATGCCGATAGGCGCCCCACTCCATTGCACTTTGGACGGTATGTCACGCCCGATCCTGCAACCAACCCCATCGACCCTCCAGAGCGCTTTACCGGGTACCACGCAGCGACAGACTTTGAGATCCTTCCAGGGGAAGAGCTCGATGAAATACCGGTCTACGCTGTCTGTGCGGGACCCATCGTATTCAGCGGATTCTCCGAGGGCTACGGAGGCCTAGTCACGCAATTCTGCAATCTCAAGAATCAAGATGTCACCATCATCTACGGACATCTCTCAGTCGATTCCCTCATCGCCTCTGGCACAAAGGCGGACACAGGTGCCGTGCTTGGCATTCTTGGCTCGGCACAATCGAGCGATACCGACGGCAGCCGCAAACACCTGCATTTGGGAATCGCCAAAGGGCACGGATCGGAAGTAAGAGGATATGTGCAGGAGGAATCGGAGTTGGACCTGTTTTTGAATCCGCTGGAGATTTTGGATTAAACAAATGGCTATGCATTCACAAATACTCACTTTCATGCTTCACTACCCGCACGCCGAGGTGGCGAAATGGCAGACGCACTAGCCTTAGGAGCTAGCGGGGGCAACCCCATGGAGGTTCAAGTCCTCTCCTCGGCACCATCTACTTTTCATCATCGACTATCGACATCGGATCTTTGCTGTCTTTTTTTACATCACCTTTTCCAACATAATCCTCCACACGCTCGCGGCGAGCCGCGGCATCGGTTCGCTTGCGGTTCGCTTCTTTTTTTACCCGCTGCTCTTTTGCGTCCGTCTGATGCTCCACCTCGGAAACCAGACGCTTGGTTTCGGTATCTATATCAAACAGCTTTTTCTCCAGACTACTGTCCATATCAAATAATGATTTTTTACGCGCGGCCGTCGCACGGGAAATCTCATGCGATTCATCGAGCATGATATGCCGCTTTTCTTCATCTGATTTCGCACTTTTCAACGCCTCCTGCGCCTTCTTTTGAGCGGCTTTTTTTGCCTCCTTGAACATCTCCTCCGCAGACTCGCGCGTATGCATCGCATCGTTCTGCAATTGCGTTTTGCGCTTCTTTGCCTCGCGTTCAATGTACTCAACTCTGCGTTGGGCTTCGGCATCCACCAGTCGGATCGTCCGGTCTTCCAATGTCGCCGTATTGCGGTTGAGTCTCGCCTCTTCATTGCGCGCACCCTCAACTGCTTCCGACCGCTTTTTTGCAACAGCCTGACGATGCAGCTCTGCCATCTGCTCGTCACGGATCTTTTTATCGGCATCCAGCTTTTCCCGTCGAGCTTCCGCTTCACGCTGCTCTTGTTCGTGCTTTCGTTTTTTCGCTTCATCTTCACGCTTTTCCTCGTGAACCTCCTGGCGCCACTCCTCGCGTTTAGCCATGCGCTCCTTTGTCGCTTGATCCTGTTCCATGAACGCCTGACGCTCGGATTGAACCTGCTTGGCAATATCGGCCCGGCGCTCCGCACGATCAAGCTGCTCGCGCTCGGCATCGGCAGCACGTCTCTTCACAATTTCCTCAAACGCCTCTTTGGGATTTTTAGGTGGAACGGGCATTACATGAAGAGTAGCACACTCACTCTACCTCTTCTGTTTCCTCTTTCTTTTTTTCGTTGGCAGCCTTTTTCTCTTTCTGTGTTTTCACGAGCGCGCTAATTTCCAGTGTCAGTTCCTGCAGATAATCCTGTCGACCTGCTCGCTTGATCAGATCCGTTTCATCAATGCGCAATGTGGATCCGCTGATCTTCCAAGAGCTATTCACCTGAAGCAGCCGCATGATGTCCATCGCCTCCACTTTCTTGTGAAGCGAGAGAACAACATCGTTCGCTGTTCGCGATCGGCTTTCGGACTTCACACGAATCACTCCTGCTTTGCGACAGACAAGCTTCAGTCGTAGTACAGCAAACAAGTTCTGCACCTGCTTAGGCAGCTCGCCGTATTCCTCACGCAAATCCGCTTCGAACTCACTGAGTGTCGCATCATCTTCGGATCCCGCAAGTTTCTGGTACACCGAGATCTTTTCGTCGCTATCGGGAATATAGAAATTCGGAATGAGCGCCTCGACCGGCAATAGAATTTCAACAGGAATCTCCTCTTCGATTTCCGCCTTTCCACCGGACTTCATCTCCTCAACGGCATTCTTCAGCATACGCAGGTAGTGGCTGACACCGACGGTATTCATGGTTCCCGCCTGTGATGCACCGAGAATTTCACCGGCACCACGGATTTCCAAATCGCGCATCGCAACCTGGAATCCTGAACCAAGTTCACAAGCCTCCACAATGGCACGCAAACGCTTCTTAGCGTCGTCTTTGAGCTTCTGCGTGTGATACAGCAAGTATGCGAAGGCCTGCGTCTTACCGCGTCCTACGCGACCGCGGAGCTGATACAACTGGGCAAGACCGAATCGCTCGGCCTCGTTGACAATCAGCGTGTTCGCACGAGGAAGGTCGATACCGTTTTCGATAATCGTCGAACTCACCAATACCAGATGCTTTCCTGTTTTAAAGGACATGATCCTCTCTTCCAAATCATCCGGTTTCAACTGTCCGTGCGCGACGACAAAGCTCGCCTCGGGAATCAACTTCCGGAGCTTGTCGGCAAATGCATCAATTGTTTCCACTCTGTTGTGGAGAATAAATGCCTGACCGTTGCGCTCAATTTCATGAAGTACCGCCTGACGAACAAGATGATCAGAATACTTGCGTACCTCGGTGATAATTGGCAAGCGACCAGGTGGCGGCGTAGTGATAGTTGAGATATCGCGCAGCTTGTGAAGACCCAAGTTCAGCGTGCGCGGGATGGGTGTTGCAGTTAGCGTGAGAATATCGACCGATGCGCGCATCTCTTTGAATTTCTCTTTCTGCTTCACGCCGAAGCGCTGCTCTTCATCGATAATCACCAATCCCAGATTGAAGAAGTGAACGTCGTCCTGAAGCAATCGATGTGTTCCGATGACGATATCAACATCGCCCTTGCGGAGTTTTTGCAGCGTCGCAGTCTGCTCTTTTGCACTGCGAAAACGGGACATCATGTCGATGCGCACATTGAACTGCTTCATGCGCTCGGTGAAGTTTTGGAAGTGCTGGTCGGCAAGAATGGTAATAGGTGCAATGACTGCGACCTGCTTTCCATCTTGCACCGCCTTGAATGCGGCGCGCATCGCGACTTCCGTTTTTCCAAATCCCACATCTCCACAAACCAGGCGATCCATCGGGTGATCATCTTCCATGTCATGCTTGATGTCTTCAATTGCCTTCAGCTGCCCCGGCGTCTCGGTGTACTGGAATGCCTCCTCAAATTTTCGATACACCTCGTTATCTTCCTGATACGCAAAGCCCTTTGCTGCAGCTCGTTTCGCGTACAAATTCAGAAGCTCTTTAGCAATCTGCTCGGTCTCTTTCTTAATTTTTTCGGTCACCTTCTTCCACTCCGCCTGACCCAGACGTGTCAGCACCGGCTCCACCCCCTCTTCATGCACGTACTTACTCAGTTTGTCGGCCTGGTCTACCGGCACAAAGAGTTTATCTCCTTCTGCGTACGTCAGCTCCAAATATTCGCGTGTTGTGTCATCGATCACCTTTTGCGTCATCCCCTCAAAGCGGCCGATGCCATGCTCCATATGCACCACGAAATCACCCGGCGAGAGAGAGGTGAGAAAGTCGAGCGCAAGCTTGGCGATAGTTCGCTGCTTGGCACCTTTACGGAGACTGAAAATCTCACGGTCTGTCAGAAGAGCACTCTGAAGATCTGGGTTTTGAATCGAGTGCGGCAATAAATCCTCTTCACCTGCGGCAACCAGCGTCACTGCACCCTGCTCACGTTCATGATAGGAAAATCGAATCCTCTCCTCTTTAAAAATTGCTTCTAGTTCATCGGCGCGGCGCGTCACAATCAACAAACTCCAGCCCTGCTGCAGCTTATCCTTCAGGTCGTTGAGGAAGTCGGAGAGTGTGTAAAACTTAAGAACCGAGAGGTATCGCAGATGCACATGGTGCTCCATCGATTCCGGGAACGACGTGAAGCGCACGCAGTGCCCCTCAGACGGGCGTTCGATATCATCTTGATCGTCGATGACCAAGAGATGTGTATCGGGGATCTGGCGGCCAAGGGGGGCCGTCTCGGTGTAGGTCACTGGGAACAGACGAACATCCTTCACTGCCTCAAGAATTTCTCCATCTCTCACTGGGTTGATCGACTCCACATCATCAAAGCTGAACTGCACCCGCATCATGCAATCACTTTGGACCGGGAAGATATCTAGCGTATCACCTTGCTTGCGGTACTGACCGGCTTCCAAATGCGTATCGAGTGCATGCTCATATCCACGATCAACCAACTGCTCCACAAACTGTGTGAAGGCGATCGTGTCACCAACCTTCAAATGCAATGACTCTGCGGCTAGCTCGCGATACAACGGGAACTCCATATCCCATACCGCACGCGATGCAAGAAAGACCTTTTTCTCACCATGAATGTATCGCAAGAACTGTTGCAGCATCGGGACGGTCAACTGACCGTTTGCATCAGTCACAACTGTTTCGGTCTCACAATCAAAAAATTCCAACCAATGGCGTATCGCCTCTGTTTGATTATCATCATCGGCAATTAAGAATGCCGGCATTGAATGAAAATGCAGGAGATGACTGACAATCATCGCCTTCGCTGTTTCATTTCCCGCACCGGAAATCACCAAATCACCCGCTTTAGAAAGAAGGTCTGATAATTCCCGATGTGTGTCTCGCCCAACAAGCAGCGATGGTTTCATAACAGCGGTGATGTGATATCTATGAAGACATGAAAAGGTCGGCCATGTGGCCAATCTCGACTATTCGGAAAACCGGTCAGATGAACAATATATCCGATCGAATCTAGGCTTAGTATAGCCCTAATTAGCCTTATTCACAACCCCTGAAAGATCTGCAACGGGCAATGTCCGATAATCTACATTGGGATGGGTTAATTCCATAAGCCTGCGAAGATCCTCAATCGTATCTTCCGCACCGATAATTCCTGCACCATTTCGATCAACAGCGATAACCTTTCCTTGGTATTGCTCTAAATCTTCTTGGGCAAGATTGGCATATGGAGCATCCAAACGTTCTTCTGGGGGTGTAATAGATGGTTTGTTCATAGTAAAAAACATACTCCGATTTTTGAATTTTTCATTATCAATTTTCAATTTCTTACGACTCCTGCATCCTCAGTGGCATGATCAAATGCAAGAATTTGTCCGATCCAGGCAAATGAAACACAGCTGGATGCATACTGTCGGTAATCCGCATATCAATTGTCTCCGCATCAATATGCGCCAAGAAATCTAGAAGATAACTAGAACTCAGCGCAATTTTTCCATCAGACCCATTCAACTCAACAGGAATGGTTGTCTCATCTTTTCCAAGTTGCGTTTGCGGCGTTGCCACATGCACTTGCCCCTGCGAGAACGAGAAAGTGAGATTGTTATTCACCTCTTTCGCAAAGTAGTGCATGCGTTTTACCGCCGTAGTTACATCGCGAACTGACACCAGCGCCTTAGTGGTGTTTTCTTTTGGGATAATCTGTTGATACGGCGGGAACTTTCCCTCGATCAATCGACTTAACAACCGCGTCCCATCGATACGCATTTCAATTTGTTGTTGGTTCATGGTGATATGCACGGGGATCGCCTCACTTCTCTCACCTTCTTTTGCATCATCTTCAGTAGGAGATCTTTTCGCAGGCTTCCGAGCTGCAAGAACCGACCGCAATTCTTCTAAAACCTTCACAGGAATAATGCAGGAGATCTGCTCCGCGACCGATGCCTTAATGGTGCACTCAGATAAACGATAACTGTCGGTTGAAACAAGGATGATTGAATCCCCCTCGGTCCGCAGATACACACCAGACAAAACCGGTCGAAGACTACTGCGGGCAGAAGCAAAAGTTACCAAATGAAGTGCTTCCAAAAGAGTTGCGGCATCCAATGAGAATGATGTTGTCTTTTCCACCGGCACAATCGAGGGATAATCATTGGCAGATTCACCAGAAAGAACGGTTTTACTATGAGCTGATGTACAGCGAATCTGCGTCCCATCTTTCACTTCCAGTGTTACCTCAGGATCATTGTTATATTGGGCGAAGTTTAAAATCGCTTTTGATGGAATAGTGACCGCGCCGGATGTTTCCACAGTTGCCGAAAGCTGCGTCACAATACTCAATTCCAAATCGGTCGCACTTACCGTACACACTCCATCTTCGGCCTTCACCAAAATATTTCCCAAAATTGGAAGTGCTTGCTGGCTACTTATCGCTCGACTTACCAACTGCAGTGCCTGTAAGAATTCCTGAGTGTTGCAGGTGAACTTCATGAGCTCTGTATAAATAAGAAAGGTAATAGATTATAAAGAATTAGTAATCATAATACCACTGGTGGAGATCGCCCTCTTTACAGTCCAATCATGTGGAAAGATAGGGAGTCTTCCACAACTACCCCTGTAAATCGACGATTAAACGACGTTGTATACAGATAGTGTGTGTTCTTAATGTGGAAAACTCGTGGATAACATGACACCTGTAGCAGCAGAAAGCCATTTCTTATAATTCGTTGTCCTGAAGCCAAAAACTAAAACAGGTGTGCACAACTCCGGCACTCCTGTGGGGAACTCCCATTTCCACATATCCACATCAAGTGTGGATAACTTTTGTATCCAAAGTGTGTAAAAAACATTCATTTTTCTGCATCAAGATACGGAAAAATACATATTCATCTGCAACAATCTATCCACCAAAATGTGGGAAACTCGGTGAAGGTAGGTGAAGGGGTTTAAAAGTCGAGTTAGTACACATATCATCAATCAAAACAGTGTCATGATAAAGAGTATGCTTAGGTGTCATGGTGAGCGGAGACGAACCATGACAGTCATCATTTCATCCCTCGTCTCCGCTCGGGATGACACTAGTAGATGTTTTGTATAAGGTTATGTATTACTTTTCGCATTGAATCGATCTCCTTATAGGAGAAGTGTGTTTTATTGTTACATACGGCCAGCATATGTAGTTCGCTCTCTCTACCTAAGATTATCGCTTCTTTCTTAGAACGGCTCCATCGCTTGATTTGTTTTTCATAGGCAATCGCCTCCCCCACATCCTGAAACTCCGATCGGTAGACCAGTTTTACTGGCCGACGCCTCGTTGTATAACACTTTCCATCAGTACCAGCCTGATGTTCTTCTAACCGTCTTTCAAAATCATTGGTGATGCCGGTGTAATACGAACCATCGCGGCAACGGAGAATGTAGACGTAGTACGTTTTCGACATCTGCCGATTGTAGAGTGGATATTGAAAAACGGATGCTTTGGTGCACTAAAGCAGTGAAGCGCTTTTTAAATTTTCTTTCGATATTGCTCTCTTTCGGTCGGCTGAGATGCTTTTCCAGTATTTTCTTTAATCTGTAACTCCCCTCCTTTCATCCGCGCAAAGCTGTTACTCGGAATGTCTTGTTCAACCAATGCACCAGAGCTGATAAAACTTCCGTCGCCGATTTTTACACCGGGGTTAATGGCTACACGAATGCCGAGACGACAGTGATCGCCGATGATGGTGCCGAACTTTGTGAGCGCGGTTCCAATCTTCTCATCTTTGACGGTTGAGAGAATTTCTTCTTCATCAAGTCGCAGGTTTCCGGTGACTGTCCCGGCGCCAAATGAGACGTTATGCCCGATGACCGAGTCGCCGATGTACGTTGAATGCGTCCAGACGTGGCTGTGCAGAATCGATGATTTTACTTCGGTGTTGTAGCCAATCACACAATGCTCACCAACGGATGATCCTCTTACTAATGCATTGTTACCAATAATTGAATGTCGACCGATGAAGCACGGCCCGACGATTGTTGCGTGAGGAAGAACGCGCACACCTTCTTCGATCGCCACACTTCCCTCAATCACCGCGGTCGGGTGAATCTGCGCCGAGGAGTCGATCGATTGCTTGGTGATATCGGCAAGCAGTGTCGGAAGAACCGACAGTAAGTGCCATGGATATTTCACCGGCTGCCAGAACCCGTCGTAGGGAACTGGTGCATACGCATGATCAGCAAGCAGCGATGCTAGTGCCTGCTCATAGCCGTCATCGCTTGTCGTGCTCACATTCTTGAGTGCTTCAAGAACGATCGATGCATCGCGGTGATAATGGCAGACAATATTCACAAGGTTACTTGGCTCGTTCCCCTCCCCTGGTTTTTCGACAATGCCCGTAATTCGATTATCGGCCACCGACAGATATCCGCCCGGGAAATATCGCTTAACAGTTTGCGCGAGAATCGCACCAGCTTGTCCTTTCTGTTTTCCTGCTTCAATGGTTGCGTGATATCCGTCGCTCTCAATAAGGTCGTTGCTGCTCACCACCAAAAAATCTTCATCACCAATATGTGGAAGCGCCGAGAGTAATGCGCCGCGCATCCCCAATGACAAATCTTCCTGCTCGATGATTGTTGCGGACGGATAGAGTGTCTGCACATCGGCCATGTTGTGCTTTCCGCCGATGAAGATGATGTCATCACATCCGGCCTTCTCTAATCGCTCAACGATATGCGAAAGCAGCGGTTTTCCGCAGACCGGGAAGAGCGGCTTTTCTTTGAGCGGCCAGAACCGCGTACTTTGGCCGGCGACGAGCAAAAGAGTTTTCATGTATCGGTAGTTTATCCTAAGTAGGAATAAAACGTGACCCCGCCAGAGGTCACGAGGTGTCGGGTTGCCTAGGGTGTCTCACGAGTCAGTTCGCCAATTGTAAGAGTGAGACGGTTGTTGATGTGGCCTAGTGTTGCCTTGGCGGCAAAGCGGCCAAGGTCGGTCGGCATGCGCGTGATAATCACATGCATTTTGTCGAAGGTACTGCCGGCGCCCGTTGATAGTCCCACCAACGACCATGTCGTTTCTGAGAAGTCGACCGTTTTATACTGTGCTGGAGGGATGATAGAAATCAGGATGTTGCGAACGGTTAGATGGACATTTTCATGTCCGATACGAGTAATGCCGATCCCTTTGAGCTTCTCCGAAATATGTTCGGTTCCATGAATCTGATATCCGGCAGCCATAGGGCAGCTCCTTTCTGGTGAAGTGAAAAATCAGACTCCTGGCGGGGTCCTGCATATTTTGCTATAAATTTTACCTTCCGTCCAATACCAACTCGATTCCCCCTTCTATCGCAGTTACGCGAACAGGAACGTCAAAATAGGCTAACCGGTCGAGTACGATTGCATGTGGATGACCGAACCGGTTACCGCGCCCGGCGGATATTACGGCCAACTCCGGATCGACCGCCAATAAGAAGCCGGTCGAGGTGGATGTCTTGCTGCCGTGATGCGCCACTTTCAAGACATCCGCTGTTACATCAATGCCGGCAGCCAGTACTTCCCTCTCTTCTTTTTCTTCCATGTCACCGGTGAAGAGCATCGAATCTTCGCCGTACGTTAACCGCAGAACAATCGACGTGTTGTTCCCGTCGTTACGTTCGACGCCGGCATAAATCGGCGGTGGCCACAGCAGATCGAGCATGAGTCCGTGTCCTAGGTCGATGTCTTTCGCGGGGTCGGCAATGATCACCGGAATTTGTTTTTCTTTCAGGAGATCGAGCATCTGTCTGTACGGCGTGTTGCTATGGTCGAGGCCGGTAAAGACGACAGCACCGATGCGGTAGCGCTCCAGGATATCGGGAATTGCACCGACATGATCGAGATCGGGATGCGAGAGAATAAGAAGATCAATCGAACGGTCGAAAAAGGACATGCGCTCCGCGATCTCTCGCAATGCAGAATCATCGGGTCCTCCGTCTATCACCACCTGCTTCCCCGTTGGGCCGGTAATAAAAATGCTGTCGCCCTGTCCGATATCAAGAAAATCAACATGAACGAATCCGTCCGGACGCACGCGATATTCCCGTACGGCTGCATATGCCGTCAGTCCAAGAATCACAAGCGCGATGATGTGCGGATGTAGACTGTGCTTCACCCCATCACGCTACCGCACGTTTCAGCTGCGCGCGACGGACTTGGCGATATCCCGCCGCGGACGCAATGCCAAGAAGCGCTACCCATAGCGCAGGACCGGAGTTCGGCAGTGTCGTAGAACCCCCTGTCACTGAGCCGGTTGTACTGCCGGTTTTAGGCAAGTTGATTGTCTGCACAACACCCCGGGACATCGAGCCATCCGCATAGACAGTTCGAATGATGACGCCGAAGCTACCACCAGGAACATTACGGATAGTCAGAGCTGTCGCATCTTTTGACACGGTCTTTGCTGCCGCATAGGTCTTGCCGCCGTCCGTTGTCTGTGCGACGGAATAGGCGGTGACAGGTGATCCTGTCGGAGCTTGCCACGTCACGTCGACACGGTAGGCCTTCCCTTCCGGCTGCGCACGGAGGCGCAGCATTGTCACTTCCGCACGGACAATCGGTCCGCTGCTTGGTTGAGATGACGGAGAAGATGGGGTCTTGCCCGTTGCATGTCCCATGAACAGCATCGGCACCTCATTGGGTGAGAGTGCCAGTCGCTGACCTTTGGATCCCGTTGCCATAACGCCGAGTCCGATCTTCACGCGATACACGACGCCGCGTTCTTGGGTTGCGGTGTGCACGAGAATGTCGTTCCCCTGAACCACAAAACGTTTCATCGCCAAGCGGACACCGCTTCCTGTTTCCAAAATAATGGCATCCGATGCTTGATCAGGCGAAATTGAGACCGGCAAAGAGAACTTCAAGAGTACACCCGTGGATGACACTGCTTCCGCGCTCAGCAGACGCAGCACATCTTCCTGCATGACGGACGAGGGCATGGCAGTCGGCATGGACATAGCCTGCGCGGCGGACGATGCAGCCATCATGACGCTGGATGTCATTGCGGCCGAAGGGACAAGCGTGACATGCGCCTCTTCCACAAAGTACGGACTCTCGGTGCCATTGCTGTCGACGGCAAGAACGGAGACGTACACATCAGTTACGGCCGGAATGTTGCGCAGAACGTGCGACAACTCACTCCCTGCAACCATCTCAAAATCATCATAGAGTCCGTTGTTATTCAGAATCGACTGCGCGCTGTAATACACGCGGTACGATGCAACGTCCCCCGCGGGAGGAGCCCAGCTGACCTGCACACCCTCATCGGTGAGTTCGGCGCGGATACCGACGACGTTGCCTGGTGCCGCAAGGGCTAGAACAGGCAGCATCAGGCCCAGAAATCCGAGGGATAGACGGACACGTGTGTGCATAGGGGTTTGTGTGAATGTTTCTGATTATTATAGCAGAAAAGGGGGTGTTTTGACAATCCGCTGAGGGGTACACTGTCTTGCCGTATCCGATTGGCGGATATGGTCGTTTCTACCCCAGCCAGACCTTTGGCACCAACGGAGAGGTTCTATGCCCAAAGACCCCGGCCTTCTCGCAGAAGGCAAAACGAAGCTGGTCTTAACCGCAGCAGATCCGGGAATGTGCATTTTCCGGATGAAAGACGACGTGACCATGAACGACGACCCGGATCAGACAATCGTTGTCCCCGGGAAGGGTGAATGGTCTAACACGACCACCTGCTGCATGTTCGATGTGCTTCGACGGGCAGGCATCCCCGTCGCCTACGTGCATCAATTGTCAGACAATCAAATGATCGCCGTTCGATGCACGATGATTCCCCTTGAGTGTGTCGCACGGCGCATTGCCCGTGGCAGCTACTGCAAACGCCACGGAGTCGAAGAGGGGCTGCGGTTCTCACCCCCGGAAGTCGAATTCTATCTTAAGACATCGAAAGGGGTGGTCCGGCACGTCGATGGAACGTCGAGGAGTCTGCCTGTACCGATGGTGATGAAGAAGCAGCAGGAGCGGCCGCTCGATGATCCACTCATTGCCAATCCTCAGGATATGGACATGTGGGAGTTGCTGCATCCGCAGCTTCCGTTTGAACATCACGATTCGAGCCTGAACATTCAGGTGAAGCCGGACACCGTGCTGCCGCCGGACGTCACAGTTGAGCTTCTGAAAACGCTGACACGCGAGGCATTTCTTGCGCTCGAGGATGGATGGGAGACACAGGGATGTGCTCTTCACGACATCAAGTTCGAATTCGGGATCGGTGTCGACGGCAATGTATATCTTGCGGACGTCGTAGACGCCGATAGCTGGCGACTGAAAGATCCGGAAGGCGATGAGATCAGCAAGCAATCAGCTCGTGACGGGGCGCCCGCAGATATTATGGCTGCGAAATACAGTCGCATTGCAGCACTGGCGATCAGCGTTCGCCAAGCGGTATGCAATCCATAGAAAAGGAGGTGTGCCAACGGTTATTCAACACCCTGTGCCAGGATGGTATAGGGTGTTTTTTCTGATGTAAAAAACGCGTCCCTGACGGGGGACGCGTTGTACCGGGTACGGCCGGCCATCTTTCTCGCGGTTTTACTGCCCATCCATGGAATCGGGCAGTTCAACGTTGATGTTCGCACCATCATCCGGGACCCCTGTTGCCGGCATCATCCGGAGAACAAAGTATCCAATGGCAAGGATGGCGATAATCGCAATGATTGCGACCATGGCACTCATACCGCCAGAATCGTTATCGGCCATAGAGAAGGGGGGAAGGAGAAGAAAAAGGTGCAGGGATGGTGCACCGGCATAGATGACGATTAAATAGTCGGTTTCTTACAGCTGCCCCTTCAGCGATCGCATAATCCCCGTTCCCCAGGCAATTGCGCCAATCCATCCAGTTATCACAATCACCATTACGATGGTTACCCATTCATTGATCAACAACCCGCGCAGCATAAGCAATGCGCTTCCTAAGAGCAGGGTGTATGTCACCCACTGCCGAATCTGTATGCGGCTCACTGTCATCGGCAGAATCTTCAGTGACTGCGGCAGCAGTGCAATCACCAAGAACAAATGCGTAATGATGGATGCCCAGCAAGAGCCGACAAATCCCCAGTTAGGAATCAGCATCACGTTTAAGGCAATGGAGAGCACTGCGCCTAAGCCCAGTGTTGCGACCAGCGGCTGCCATCGATGGCGCGTCAGCATGCTGTAGAAACAGAACAGCACGATTCCATTTAGGAGCATCGGCAGCGCCAGCAGCATTAGCGCCGTGTCCGAACCGGCCTCGGTTCCCTGCGACAGATAGGCGTCCGTCGTCAGTAGTTGCATCAACGGTCGTGCCCATAAGAATGCAAAGAGTGATGCGGTGATTCCTAGTAGGAGAATGATGAAGAAGGTTTTGCCAACCAGCCCCCGCGTGTCTTCCCCTCTCTCATCGCGCTCGCTCAAAATCGGCAGCGTGGAATTGAGCAGGAACGTCGGAATCAAATACGCCATCTCCGTCGCGCGCAGAGCGAAGCCGTAGTATGCGTTTTGCAGATCGTAATCGAATCGCAACGCGGCAATCATCGTGATGTCCATTTGCCGATAGAGAGCCGTGCATAAAAATGCGAGGCCGTATGGCGCGGCTTGTTTTAGCAGCTTCGTGAGCAGTTCGCTGTCCCACCGCACATCAATCCGCATTAATCGCCGTGCATACAGTGTCGATAGTACAAACAGCAGCAGAGCGCCCGCGCCTCCTGCCGCAAGCAGGTAGACATACGTCATAATGTCCTGGCTGCCACGTGCGCCGTTCAGAACGATTGCGCCAATCAATACTACCGTCAGCACGCGCTGCAACACCTCGGCAATGAAGACGAAGTGCATGCGGTAGGTGACCTGAAAGACCGTGCGTTGAATGCCGGCGAGCAACGTGAAGAACGGGACAAACACCGCAATGCTGACACCGAGCGGCAACGGCGTACCCTGCCATGCTGGCGCAAACCAGACAATTGCCAGTGCCGCACCAAGGGATACACAGAGAATGATCGAGCGGAGAATCACCAACGACCCCATCACCCGCGCCTTGTCCGTTGCCCGCGACACCTCTCGCACCGCAACGGCATACAAACCGAAATCTGCCAAAATACCGAAGATCTGCAGGAAGCTGTAGACCGAGTTGTAGTTGCCCGCCAACCCCTTACTCAGCGCGATCGCAACAAACTTCACCGTGACAATGCTCATCAGTGCCATCACCGCCTGTGAGGCGATTTGCCAGAGCGTCGATGATGCGATCTGCTTGGACGACATGGTGCCAGTGTAGTACAGTCGCGCCCGACATGCCCCTCTCGTTCCGACATCTGACGTCCGCCGCCCAGGTTAGCCGGGCTGATGCGGATGTATTGCTGAAGACTGCCGCGGAGATGGAGAAGGCTATCAAGAAGGGCGGGAATGATCTTCTGAAAGGATTCGTCCTTGCGTCGCTCTTTTTTGAACCAAGCACGCGCACGCGTTTGAGTTTTGAGACCGCGATGCTTCGTCTTGGTGGGCAACTGGTGACCGCTGATGGATTGCAATTCAGCTCGCTTTACAAAGGGGAAAGCATCGAAGATACGATCAAAGTGATAGGCGGATATGCCGATGTGATTGTGATGCGCCACCCGGATTCCGGCAGTGCCGATAAGGCGGCAGCGGTCAGCCCGGTTCCGTTCATCAATGCAGGAGACGGCGCCAATCAGCACCCGACACAGGCGCTGCTCGATCTCTACACGATTCAGAAAGAATGCGGGAAGATCGACGGTGTGCACGTTGCGATGGTCGGTGATCTGAAAAACGGTCGTACGGTGCATTCGCTCACAACACTCCTGACACTTTTCCCGAAGGTGCATTTCACTTTTGTCGCGCCCGATCAGCTCCGCATGCCGGAGAAGATTACGTCAGTGCTTGAAGAGAAAGGATTGAAGTTTGAGGAATCATCCGATTTAACTGATGCAGTCGCAGCTGACGTGCTCTACATGACCCGTGTGCAGAAAGAGCGTTTTGAGAATCAGTCCGAGTACGAAAAACTCAAGGATGCGTTCATCCTCACCGCTGCGCATCTGAAGGGTACAAAGACAATCGTGCTGCATCCGCTCCCCCGCGTGAATGAAATCAGTACCGACGTTGATGAGCTGCCGAATGCCGCCTACTTTCGCCAAGCCGAAAACGGTGTCCCCATGCGCATGGCGTTGCTCGCGGAGTTATTGGGGAAAGTGTAACTACCATTCAGTTTCTTCTTCAGTGGATTGTGTATCGTCCCAGTCCACATCCTCTTCTGTTGCAGGCTCGAGCGATAGCTCATCGCTCAGTTCATCGATAGATCGCTCTCGTTCAGGTGTAGATAGATATCGTGGATTATGATCCATGACTAAATCCAATGATTGATTTTGCTGGATGCCAAATTTTTGAGCGATGGACTCGAATGAGGGTATCCGATGATCATCCGCAGTGATAACAAGCATGCGGGATTGGAGCATCCCCACTACTTCTTGGCCGTCTTCTGAGTTCACAACGAGGGCACAATGTCCGTTATGCAAGATGCTGTCTTCGTATTGCTGCAATACACTCATAAGAATATTTTTGTCCATTGAGTCACGATAGAAAGAGTTCCATGAACAGCGATCTGTCGATCGCATGATCATTGGTTGGACTGTGTCGCATGTCAGGCTTTCTACTAGTTCCATAAACAGAGGCAACACCTTGTCTCTGGTCACGGCGATGATCATATCCCGCGCCGCAGAAGATGGATCGTCAGGCTCTGATGGTTCAATACGGTATCCTTCATACAATCGCATAAGAACCCGCAAGCGCACCGCATCCGTTAGCTCGAGAAGGTGTTTGCCGGCTTTCCCAGCTGCAGCCGCTCTTTGCGAGTCCACAGCCGCCAAAGCCTTTATAATTCGATGATTTGGAGGAAGCTTTTCTGGCATTATTAATAATATTAAAATACATAAATTTAAATAAAGCAAACATATGGATTGAAACGTACATACGCTATATTTCACTCATGTCCCCCTCCCTCCTCCTCCACGGCGCAACAGTCGTAAATGCGGATATGGAAACGCGGGATGATGTATTGATCCGCGATGGAGTGGTGGAAGAAATCGATAAGTTTGTCGAAGAGTTTGATGAAGAGGTCGATGTGATGGGAAAGCTGCTATTCCCAGGTCTTATCGACTGCCATGTGCACTTCCGCGAGCCGGGGCTGGAGCATAAGGCAGATATGAAATCGGAGTCAGCAGCGGCACTTGCAGGGGGCGTGACGACGGTGTGTGAAATGCCGAATACGAATCCACCGACGGTGACAATCGACGCCTTCGCGGACAAGGTCAGACGCGCGGAGGGATTGGCGCTCGATATGCGTTTTTTCTTCGGCATCACGCAAGAGGCACATCTCGCTGCGTTCCGTGAGTTGCTTGAGGGGGCATCCGATGAATTAAAAAGACTAAAGTCGCGATTAGCCGGTGTGAAAATTTATCTCGATCATTCAACGGGCAATCAGATGATCGAACAGCAGTTGGTCGGCGATGTTTTCAAAATCTGTGCCGATCACCACATTACGCTGGTTGCGCACTGCGAAGATCCGAAGATGAACGCACAGGCCGCCGCGCAAAACACGCGAACAAATATTGCCGTCCACTCATTGGTGCGGCCTGCAGAATCCGAAGCAGCGTCTATTGAGTATGCGATCGGTCTCGCAAAACAGCACGGCACACAGTTGCACATCGCGCACCTCTCAACCGAACAAAGTGTGATGCTGGTGCGGCAGGCAAAACAGGATGGTCTGAAAGTAACCTGCGAGGTAACGCCGCATCATCTATTTCTCACAACCGACGATTACGAGCGACTTGGCACTCTCGGGAAAATGAACCCGCCACTGCGCTCAATGAAGCATCGCTTTGCGCTCTGGCAGGGCATTGCCGATGGCGTTGTCGATTGCATCTCAACAGATCACGCCCCCCATACCCTAGAGGAAAAACAGGCTGGCGAGCCGCTCAAGGCGCCATCAGGAGTTCCGGGTGTCGAAACGATGTTCCCTCTTCTACTCTCGGTTGCAGCAGGTCATTGGCCGCATCCGGCAGAGCAATCGATGAGCTGTCCGAAACTTTCATACAAAGATATCGTGCGTTTGTGTGTGAAGAATCCGAACCGCATTTTCAAACTCGGCAAAAGCGAGATCGAGGAAGATCACCGCGTCGATGTTGTGGTGGTCGATCCAAACGCGGAGTGGACAATTGAAGGAAAGAAGTTACACAGCAAATGTGGCTGGACACCATTTGAAAATTGGAAAATACGAGGAAAGGTAGAAAATGTGTTGCTGGCCCGCCGGCCGTAGCAGAGTACTAACAACAAATGAATATGCCCACCTTTGCCAAGGCTTCGGTGGGCGGCCTCTGCGGAGGCCGGACGCCATTTGAGGGATGGACGGTGAAGGGAAAAATAGAAAAGATTATTCGATAATTCCCACAAGTTCTCTGAGTGTTTGCAGATGATACGTCGCATATTTCAGCGCGTATACTCGTTCGTCCGGTGACAAGTGCCCACGATCAATTAACGCCGAATGCATGCCAATTGCATCAGCTGCCTCCACATCGAACGGGGCATCACCGATATACAAACAGTCAGCAGGGGTCAGCTCCAGCTTCTTGTATGCGATAATCAATCCTTCGGGGTCGGGCTTCGTCTTATCGCCGACATCTTCCCGTGCGGCGAGAATCGGCAGTAAATCGAGAATGCGACTGCGGGTGTTGATGGCATCGATGTGACTGTATCGGGCGGATGTCACAATGCCACTGTGCAATCCACTTTCACGCAAGTGTTCGACGGTCGGTTCAACGTCATCGAATCGCATCGATTCGGTTAAATAAAGATGTGACAATTCCCTTCGCTTACGATGTAGTTCGTCGTGCCGAGTCGGATCAACTTCTGTCGTCCATCGTTCGATTGTCTGTCGAACGCCATACCGATTAATATCGGCGAATCGCTCGATGGTGATAGTTACACCGACGTGTCCGAATGCTTCTATTTCCGATCGCCGAAAAGCATCCAGAGATGTCGTTAGTGTGCCGTCGAGATCGAAAATTGCAGCCTTGTATGGCATGGCCGAATATCCTGCCTCAATGGCCAGCCACTGCCAATAGATCTCGTAGCTGCTCAAAATTCTCGACGGTTTTGCGGTGTTGGTAGTGTGGGGGTGTATGCGTACCGCGGAACAAAATAGAATCCGTCCCGGCATTCGCTGCCGCTTTCATATCTGACTCCTGGTCGCCGACATAGACGCACTCTGCAGGGTGTACATTCAATCGTTCGCAGGCAATCAGCAGTCCTTTTGGGCTAGGTTTGTAGTCTGGGTGCACGTCATCACCGGTGACAATCAGTGGGATCCTTGAGCGTATATCCAGTACGGCATCCAGAATCTCAAAAATATTTAGCGGCGCGCTTGTGACAATCGCCATCCGATCCTTCGGCAATGTCTCAAGAAATTCAATCGCCCCCGGATACCAATGTGCGGTCTCTGACACGGTCGGATGCAAATACTCAAAACGGATCTGGCGGATTTTTTCCAAGTACGATTCAATTCCCCGGCTCTCCAGATATTTCGTGAGAGACATTCCTGCAAGCAGCGCCAAATCCTCATCACTGATTGTCAGTCCGCATTCCGCAAATGCGATCTTTGTTGGTGCGAGCCACATCTCGACGGTATCAAGAAGTGTTCCATCCATGTCGAAGAGAATTGCGGCGTAGGGCATAGGGAGGGCAGACAATACACCAAAAGCCCCGCTTACGCAGGGCTTGTATTCATATCGCTTTCATTTGCGCGGAAATTTACACCTCTACAAACAGCGGGATGACCATTGGTTCTCTATCAAGCTTGCGGTCAAAGTACCGGTACAAGGCTCCTGTCA
>CAZUVN010000013.1:0-23318 GCA_964623835.1 uncultured Candidatus Peribacteria bacterium | reverse complement strand
GCTTGAAGCGGTGATTTCCGTCGTTCGTCAGGAGGGTTGAGGGGTTGTTAGGGGGCGAAGGGAACCCCTAAAGGGACTGCGCATCTAGCCTCTCACTACGTTCGAGGGCTAGCTGCTGGGAGCCGGACAAGGTTCCCTAGCCCCCTGACGAAATATCGTTATGATCTACCCATGGCCGATTATGACAACCTCGATGATTTGGCGAAGATGCGCCACAGCCTTGCCCACGTTCTGGCGCAGGCTGTCTTGAACCTGAAACCCGGAACAAAGATCACCATTGGTCCGCCGGTTGATACAGGTTGTTATTATGATTTTCAATTTACGGAGCCAATTTCCGATGCGGATTTTCCTGCGATCGAAAAGGAGATGAAAAAGATCATTCATCAGGGTCAGTCCTTCCGCCGCGACGAACTCTCGGCCGACGAAGCCATTGCGTACTGGAAGAGCAAAGACCAGCCGTTCAAAGTGGAGCTGATTGAAGATCTGGTGAAGAACGAAGGAGTGAAGACGGTAACCAACTACGTAAACGTCGGACCGAAAGGCGATGATGCATTCGCCGATCTTTGCCGCGGTGGTCACGTCGAATCAACCAAAGACATTCCCGTCGACGGATTCAAACTCATGACCCTTGCCGGTGCCTACTGGCGTGGCGATGCGACCAAAGCGCAACTCACACGCGTGTACGTTGCTGCATTCGCATCCAAAGAAGAACTCGATGCGTATCTGACACAGATGGAAGAGGCGAAGAAGCGCGATCACCGCAAGATCGGCAAAGAGATGGACTTGTTCACGTTCAGCGATCTGGTTGGACCAGGACTCCCTCTGTGGACCCCTCGTGGCACGCTGATGCGCTTGCTCCTCGATGGATTCGTCTGGGAACTGCGCGAGGCACGCGGCTATCAGAAAGTGACGATCCCGCACATCACCAAGAAAGAGCTCTACGAAATGTCGGGTCACTGGGCAAAGTTTAAAGATGATTTATTCCGCATTACGACCCGCGAAGGACACGAGTTCGCGATGAAGCCGATGAACTGTCCGCATCACACGCAAATTTACGCGCATCTTCCACGCAGCTATAAAGATTTGCCGCAGCGCTATGCCGAAACAACCGTGTGTTATCGCGACGAGCAGACTGGCGAACTGCACGGATTGTCCCGTGTTCGTGCCTTTGCCCAAGACGACGCACACGTGTTCTGTCGTCAGAATCAGGTGGAAGAAGAATTCCTTCGTGTCTGGGATATTATCGATACATTCTATCGAGCGACCGGTTTTGAAAAACTAAAAGTACGTCTCTCACTCCACGATCCGGAGCACTTCGAAAAATATCTCGGCACGCCGGAACTTTGGAAGGGTGCGGAAGAAGCAATCCGTGGCATCGCACAAGATCGAGGCGTCGATTACGTCGAGGCGCCCGGTGAAGCCGCCTTCTATGGACCAAAGGTCGATTTTATGGCGGTCGATTCGATTGGACGCGAGTGGCAGGTGGCGACTATCCAGCTCGATATCAACATGCCGGAACGGTTCGATTTGTTCTGCATGAATGAAGCGGGAGAGCGTGAGCGCATCGTGATGATTCACTGTGCGATCATGGGATCCATTGAGCGCTTCCTGTCCATTTTTATCGAGCACCATGCCGGACATTTCCCACTCTGGGTTGCGCCGGTTCAGGCAGCAATTTTGCCCGTTGCTACAGGCCACGAAGAGTTTTCGGCAAACCTTGGAATGAAATTGATGGAGAAGGGGATTCGTATCGAGTACATGAATTCCGAAGAGTCACTCGGCAAGCGCATTCGCGAAGGTGAAACGCAGCGCATTCCGTATCTGCTGGTCATCGGCGACAAAGAAATTGCGGACAATGCGGTTACCGTTCGTAATATCCGCACGAAGAATCAGGTGGTTGTGCCGATTGATGAGTTCATTGCATCTCTGACCAACGATGTGGCGCAGCGAAAACTGGAACTTTCCATCGGGTAACGGATAACGCTGAACGGATAGCGATTGTCTATCTATAGAGAATGGTTCGTTTTCCGTTTTCCGTTAACCGTTATCTGATATTCTTTATCCATGTTCGACGCATTTCAGTTCGGCCCCTTCATCGTTTGGACGAACCTTGTGTTCCTGCTTATTGCGATTTGGATGTCGTCGGAGTTTTTCTTCCGGTTGGCACAGAGTGCCGGACTGTCGCTCCAGCCGTTCCGCGATCATGCGCCGTGGTACCTGGTTGCCGCGGTTCTCGGCGGTCGTATGTTCGCCGTCATCGAACAGTATCGCGTGTATCTGAAGCCCGATGATCCGCTCCGTTTTTTATATTTGCATGACGGAAGTTTTAGCTTCCTGGGTATGGCCGTAGGAATTGTCGTGGTTCTGTACATTACGCGCCGGACGTCACGTACGACTTTCCTGCAGTGGCTCGATGTCCTGTTGCCGGCTACGACGTTCGGTTTGTCCTTCGACTGGCTCGGTAAATTTTTCGCCGGTCATGCGTACGGCCGACCCACCGATGTGTTCTGGGGTGTGACGTACGATGCGTTCAACGTTCGTTTCGCTGTGCCCGTTCATCCGGTTCAGCTGTACTACGCGGCATTCTTTTTCCTGCTGACGTTCCTTCTTCTCATTGTCCGTAAAAATTCCAAGCGTGCAGGAGCAGAGACACTCTTTGGTATTGTTCTGGCTGCCGTTGCGACATTCTTTCTGGAGTCGTTCCGCGGGGACTTCGGCATTCCGGTGTTCGCCACGCAGCTCGATCTGATCCTCCTTGTATTGTTATTCCTGAGCTTGGGGCTGTTCGCTGCTTTCGAAATTCGTCTGCCTCAGCGTTTTGTGATTCTGTACGAACTCATTACGACCATTCTGTGTGCGGCGTACTTGTTCATTCGCCCATGGCTGCCATTCGAATCATTCGAGCTTCGCTTCAGCCAGCTGCTCTCCATACTGGCACTGCTCGCGACGGTCGTGTACGTTGTGGTCCACAGACGCAGGCACCCGCATCTGTAAGCGATTTTCCATTTTCTCTCCATGCCTTTCTCCTTTGACGCTTTGTCCGGCCTTATCCCGTCCGATCCGCTGTCGATCGCGCGGTTTGTCGTCCTGCTGGGTGCAGCCCTGCTGATTTTTCTTCTCCTGTTTACCCTGCGCGATATCCTGTTGCGCACGCGATCGTTCTGGTATCAGTGTTTCTGCGTCCTGATGGTGGGAGTGTTGCCAGTTGTCGGATTTCTTCTGTATTTGCTCATTCGCCCTGCTCGTACCGTAAAGCAGCGTGAAACCGATGAACTGTTGCGTCAGGTGTTTATGATTGATGATGGAGACGAGCTTGATTCCTTCGATGAAGAGGATGATGATATCGCGCTGCCGGACGATGAAGCCGAAGAAGAACTCATGGCTCTCTCCGACGATGATACCCCACCTTCCGTATGAGCTCCTTTCTTGTTTACATCTTCTGGCCTAACCCCGGTAACGCTAGCTATGACAGTCCCAAGGTGATTGCCCTGATGATTCTCTGCATCTTGCTGGTTGCAGCCGCATTCGGTCTGTCGATGTGGCGCCGCAAGCTTCACAATCAGTTGCAGCGCAAACTCAGCCGTTCATGGGCGAGTGCATCCGCATGGTTTGGTTTTATCGGACTTGTTCTGATTATCGCGCGTGTTGAGCAGATTCAGTTTCTTGCGATGCGCTTCATGTGGGCATTGTGGCTTTTGGCAGCCGTTCTCTATGTTGTATTCCAAGTGCGCAATTATCGGATGAAATACTATGAAGTGGTACCGGCATCATCGCCGAGTGATCCGCGTTCGAAGTATCTCCCGAAACGTAAGCGCAAGTCATAATGGCCTCACTGACCATCAACAGCGTGACGTGGCATCACTTTGAGCGACCAACCAAAGAGGAGTTGCTGCAGCTTCAAGACCAATTCGATTTTCATGATCTCGATATTGAAGATTGCCTCAGTGAGAACGAACGTCCCAAGCTCGAAGAGCACCCGGAGTATCTTTTTTGCGTATTCCATGTGCCTGTTAAATCGAAAACCACAGGCCGGATCATCAAGGCGGATATCAACATTTTTCTGGGAGCCAACTATATCGTGACGCTCTCGGATGGTCAGACAGACGCAATTGATCAACTGCGTTTACGACTACAGCAGTCGGAGCAAGAGGCAGAGGAATATTTTGAAGAGGGCGCGGGATTTTTTCTCTATAAGTTACTCGATTTGCTGTTTGATAGGGGATTCCCGCTCATCGAGGCTTTAATGAAAGATCTTCGTCGTATGGAGAACGAGCTCTTTGAACAGGAGAACCGTCAGATTCATATTTTGCGGACGATTCTCACGCTCAAGCGCAACATCATTACCATGCGCAGCATGCTCTTCCCTCAGCGCAGCGTGATTGTCCAATTGCAGCACCGCAAACGCGATTTGATCTCCGACGATCTCAGTCTGTACTTCGACGACGTGTCCGATGCCATCGAGCGCCAGTGGTCGCTGCTGGATACCGCAAAAGAAATGAGTGAAGTCCTTCAAGATAGCCACGAGACATCGTTGACGCACCGCACAAACGAAATTATCCGACTTCTCACAATCTTCTCGGTGACGATGGTTCCGCTGACGTTTGTCGCCAGCTTGTACGGGATGAACGTTGCACTGCCGTTACAGGGAGACCCTCGCGCATTCGGTATCATCGCCGGTTCAATGGGCACGGTCTTCGTCAGCCTCCTTGCATATTTTGCATGGAGAAAGTGGCTCTGAAGAGGAGCCAAAAGATTCAAGCGAATCAAAAGAATCAAAGGATATTTTCTTTTGCATCCTCTGCTTCTTTTAATTCCTCTGATTCCTGTCGCAAGCTGAACAACAGTTTTACCCCTCAAAATTGACATCATCGCAAGACTGAGCCAGCATATCCCTCCTATGCCACTCAAGCACAACACGGAGACGCTTCTCGTCTTTTTTCTCGGTCTCGCCATTGTTGCGACGGCCGTCGTCTGTGTCTTTCTGCCGCCGGTGACAGTCACCGTCTGGCCGTGGATTGCCGCGTTTATTCTGGCATTGGCCTATCCCGTCGCCCTGTATCCGCTCTTCCGTGAGCGCAGAGTGGACCGGCCTTTCCGTTTGCTGCATTTTGCCCCGGCATTGTTGTTGGTCCTGTGGCTTGTCGCCGATCTGATTGCCGGATGGAGAGCATCGTTCGGACCCGCTCAGGACTGGCTGACGTGGAACGGCATGGTTGTTCCTGTTGCCATTCTGATTGCCCTCATTGCTCTCTTTTGCCTCAGCGTCATCCGTCAGCGCGCATCGCGCATAGCGCTTCTTGCAGTCCTGTTGGCTGCTCTTGCCGTTTTTGGCTTCCTCAATGAACGTAACCGCTGGGATCGCCAGCTGGCAACGACACTGTGGGGTCAGTCCGGCAGCCTCATCTTGGCTGGTGATCCAGAACCGGAGCCCGATACGCCGGAAGCGCGTTGGAGAGCGCAACTGCGCCGTATGGAGGAACGCTCGCGTGCCATTCGCAACGGTGAAACAAGTAGCATCACCAATGCATCGACCAGCTCCCGCAGCAGTATTCTCATTGCGGCTGGTGCAAGCTCGTCGACGTCATCAGTGCCACCCGATCTGACGCATGCAGGTCCGGTTCTCAATACGCTCGTTCTTCTGACGATGTCTGGTTACTGCACAGCGGTCCAGCGTAAGACGATGCGACGCTCAAAAAACGCCTGAATGTAGCTGCAAATCGCATAATCCGATTTGACTATGCTTCGCCGTGTCTGCAGCATACTTTCATGCGACTCACCAAAATCATCTGTACCATGGGACCTTCGTGTAATAGCGAAGAGGGAATCCGCGGCCTCGCACAGCGCGGCATGAACATTGCCCGTTTGAATTTTTCACACGGAGACCATGCAAGTCAGACGGTGGTCATTCATGCCGTTAAGAAGGTCAACGCCGATGAAAACCGTTTAATCGGCATCCTTCTGGACACCAAGGGGCCCGAAATCCGAACCGGCGATGTGACGGAGAAAATCAACATTACAGAGGGGCAGGAGGTCATCTTCAGTCACAAGGGTGCCGATGCCGATCATGTCGTGATTGCGGTGAACTATCCGGAGTTCTGGGAAGACGTGAAGGAGGCGCCATTCATTATTGTCGATAACGGCGAGATTATCTTCGATGTCGTCGATGTTGCCGAAGACCGTGTACTGGCTAAAGCGCGTGGTACGGGCCTGATCGGTTCGCGTCGTCACGTGAACCTGCCCGGTGCGGATGTCAGTTTGCCGTCCGTCAGCGAGAAAGACTGGGAAGACATCAAGCTGGCATGCGACGAGAAGCTCGATTACATCGCGTTATCGTTCATTCGTCGCGGGAGCGAGGTCGATGAAGTGCGTGCCTTTACCGCCAAGCACGGACATCCGGACATTAAGCTGATCTCGAAAATCGAGAACGGCGTCGGCGTGCGGAATATCGATGGCATCATCGAGGCGTCCGATGGCGTGATGGTCGCACGCGGCGATCTGGGCTCCGAGATTCCGCCCGAGGATGTGCCAGCCATTCAAGATGACATTGTATCCAAGTGTCGCAAGGCAGGGAAAACGGTGATTGTCGCGACGCACATGCTCGAAAGCATGATCGACAACCCGATGCCAACCCGCGCGGAGGTGACGGACGTCGCGTATGCGGTTCTGACCGAGGCCGATTCGACGATGCTGTCCGGTGAAACCGCAGCGGGTAAGCATCCGTTTGAAGCATTGGAGATGATGGTGCGTGTACATCTGGCGACTGAACCTCGTGTGAAGCGCGACATGAAAGCTTCTCCCGTACTGAAAGAAGCTGAGGCATCGAAGGCTGAAGCGATTGTCATCCGGTCAAACGACGGCTTTGCCGCGCATGCACTGAGCGTGTTGAGACCTGCTGTGCCGATCGTTGCTGTCTGCGAGAGCGCCGATGTTGCCCGCAAGCTTCAGTTGAATTTTGGCATTTACCCGCTTGTCGGTTCCGGTGACATGCTCGATGTTGTTCGCGCGTCTGGATTGCTGTCTGCAGGATCCAAGGTTGTGGTGGTTGATGGCACGGATATCACCGTTTCTTCGTTGTAATTTTCCATTATTCATTTTTCATTCCTCCCATGCTTACAATCTCCACTCTTAAAGCCCGACAAATCTTAGATTCCCGCGGAAATCCGACGGTCGAAGTCGATTGCACCTTATCCGATGGATCATTCGGCCGTGCCGCTGTTCCGTCCGGCGCATCAACAGGTTCACACGAAGCACTGGAACTGCGCGACGGCGACAAGTCTGTCTACGGTGGAAAGTCGGTGATGAAAGCGGTGAAAAACGTGATCGATGTCATTGCTCCCGGACTCAAAGATGTCGACGTCTCCGATCAGCGCATGCTCGATCGAAAGCTCCTCGTGCTTGATGGAACGGCGAACAAAGCAACACTCGGTGCCAACGCCATTCTCGGTGTGTCGATGGCCGTTGCCCGCGCACGCGCTGTCAGCGAAGAACAGTCGTTGTATCTCTCCTTGGCCAAGCAGTTCCATGTATCCAATACCGTCACGCTCCCGGTTCCGCTGATGAACGTGATCAACGGCGGAAAGCATGCCGATTCCGGTCTGTCGTTCCAGGAATGCATGATTGTCCCTGTCGATTTCCCGACCTTCTCCGAAGCTCTGCGCGCAGGAACCGAAGTCTTCCACGCACTGAAGAAAATTCTCTCGGCCAAAGGAATGGTCACCGCGGTAGGGGACGAAGGAGGCTTTGCGCCGAACTTGAAAGATGGATTCGAGGCATTTGCCGTTCTGACAGAAGCAATCGAAGCAGCCGGTTACACTGGCCGCGTAAAACTCGCAATCGATGCGGCGGCATCAGAATTCTGTACCGACGGTGTGTATAACATTGATGGCAAGCAGCTAAGCTCCGCTGAACTGACCGCCTACTATGGCGAGCTCTGTGCGAAGTTCCCGATTGTCAGCATTGAGGACAGCCACCACGAAGATGACTGGGATGGATTCATGGGCATGGTTCAGACTCTCGGTGACCGCGTGCAGCTGGTCGGAGACGATTTGCTCGTCACCAACGTCGAGCGCATCAAGACAGCACTAGAGAAAAACGCAGCCAATGCCGTGCTCATTAAGCTGAACCAGATCGGCACCGTCACCGAGACCGCCGATGCAATTCAATTGGCGCAGAAGAGCGGATGGAATGCGATCTCCAGCCATCGCAGCGGAGAGACCGAAGATACGTTCATTGCACACCTTGCTGTTGGCCTTGCAACCGGCCAGATCAAAACCGGCTCTCTTTCCCGTACCGACCGCGTCTGCAAATACAACGAGCTTCTCCGCATTGAGGAAGAGCTCGGTGGACAGGCTGTCTACGCGACGCCGTTCAGCGTGTAAGTTTTTGTCTTTTAAAATAACTCTGGAATCACGCGATATAAATCGAGTCTAGCTTCGTAGAAGGGGAGAACTGCATCATCTATTTGATATCCACTCACTAAATCAGCGTGGCCACCATCCTTGCTGTCCAACTCGATGTGTCGTTGTAGATAAAATCTGAATGCTTGCAGTGCCTCAGTCGTCCAATGCTCGTTTTCAATAATTGCATTAAAGATTCCTGACAGTTCCTCTTCTCTGCTAAAGACGGACTTGGCGCGAATCTCAGTTGGTAGTGCTCTGCACGCAGCAAGATACTGTTCAATTGCTGTACGTACTTCCGTCGATGGCTCCAAATTACTCTTTGTAATGAAGTGTGCGAGGAATTCAGAGTGATCACCACGACTGTTGTAATCGTTGTATGTCAGATTATCTGTTTTCAATTCACCTCTGGCCATTTCCTGAAGGTTCTCATCAGCTTTATATACCTGCAGCCCCACTCTCAGTGCTTCTGCAAATTCCACAGCAGCGCCATGGGAAATATGCATCAATGTTTGCAGTTGAGGTTCTTTGAGGCTCTTCCAATTCAAGTCTCTAATTTCAGCCACGACTTCTTTATACTTCATAATACGATATTAAATAATTATTAGTTTTTGTCAATATACTACAATTCAGAGCTAAATTTTCAGCGCCGACTTATCCACAGCTTTTTAATCGTCGGCAGCGACAATGTCGACAGCAGATATCCGCCTGTTGGAACCAGTGCATTGATCAGCGGTTGCTCGTTGGCAATCAACCAGAGAAACAGGCTGGCGGTGCAATATGTGATGCACATGATGAAGCCACGGCGGGTCCAGCTGGTTTCCCATGCTTTATCTGCTTCGACGCGCTTATTGCGCTCGAGAATGCCGTCGATAACTGAGTCTGGATGAGTCATAGTGGATGGTCGGGATGACAGGACTTGAACCTGCGACCTCATGCCCCCCAGGCATGCGCTCTAGCCAACTGAGCTACATCCCGATGTTTTCTGATTGCTCAGTTCCGCATGCGGACTCTCGACCCAACTGAGCGGAATTTATCCTGAGCCTGTCAAAGGATCCCGATGAATCAAGTGCGGAGACTATAGGTGAGACGTTAAACGATCGCCAGCATCGGCGCTGTTCAGAGCTACTGAAGCAGGGGATACTTGCGCTTTTTGCCGCATAGGTCTATGCTGCCCTCTTTTCTTTATCAAATCGCCGATTCTCTACGTTTGACACTGCGTACTATTATTGCCAAATAATCAATAATATGTTATAATAGATAGTTAAGGCTTCGTCTACGCTCAGCCTGACACACTTATGAGTTTAACGCCCCAATCCATACAGGCAGCCATGCAGGCGATTGAGCAGCACCAAAAGCTGCTGATCATCCCGCACGCGAACGTCGACCCCGACGGTCTCAGCTCCGCGCTGGCCTGTTACCAGATGTTCACCGCAATGGGGAAGGAAGTGACGGTGATTTGCCCCGATACCAAGCCAGAGTCGCTCTCGTTTCTGCCAGGATTCGAGAAGTTGGAGGAGGAAATTAAAGAGAATCGCGATTTCGTCATCACCATCAACCTAGATGACGGTGTCGAGGTCGACAAGCTGCGGTACAACGTTGAAGACAGCAAAGTGAATATCATCGTGATGCCGAAGAAGGGGAGTATTCGTCCCCAGCAGATTCAACTCGCCGACGGCGGGTATGTGTGGGACTTGCTCGTGATTGTCGATACTGCCGATTTGGCGCTGCTCGGGACGCTCTATAAAGATCATATGGACCTGTTCGCAGAGGTGCCGATGCTCAACATCGACCATCACATTAGCAATACGCAGTACGGCCAAATCCATCTCATCGATCCGACCGCTGCCTCTGCCACCGAAGTGTTGTACAACTGGTTCACCCAGGTTCCGTCGATGAAAGAGAAGATCACGCCGGATATGGCAACACTGCTTTTGACCGGCCTCATTACCGATACCCGCAGTTTCCAGAATCCGAACACCACACCACGCTCGCTGGAAGTGGCTGCAGAGCTACTGGAGAAAGGCGCGCGTCAGCAGGAGATTATTCAGCATGTCTATAAAACCAAGCCGCTCTCCACGCTGCGCATTTGGGGGCGTGCGCTCAATCGCATTCAGGTTGATCCCGCTTCACGCATTGTCTGGTCATCGGTCAGTAAGGAGGACTTGGCGGAAATGGAAGCGAACAGCAAAGAGACGCACGGTATTTTGGATGAACTGATTTCGACGATTCCCGATGCGGATGTCTACGTGCTATTCACCGAACTTGAAGAGGGTGGATTGAAGGCCAGTATGCGCTCCAGTGCCGCTGTCGATGTCAGCAGACTCTCGGCCCGCACATTCGGCGGCGGTGGTCATGCACGAGCATCTGGCTTTAAGGTTGCGCAGTTCGATAACTTTCAGCTGCAAGTACTCGAATGTATCCGCACGCTGAAAGAGGCGATGCAGAAGCAGCGACAGGAGGATAGTGACAAAGAACCTCAGCCAGCAGCCAAGCCAGTCGAAGCGTCTAAGCCGATTCCACAGGATTTGCCGGCCGAACAGCCCAAGAAGGCGGAGAGGGATATATTAGGAGAGTTAGCTTCATAAGCTTCTAAGCTTCTCAGCTGCAAAGCTTCTACAAGGAAGTTCTTGAAATATGATAATGCCTATACCAATGGCATCATTTCGCACATTTAAAAGAATTCCTTATTAAAAGCTAAGAAGCTTGGGAGCTTGGCAGCTAGAAAGCTTGATGTCCGTGTGCTATCCTTTCGCTGGTCCCCACCATTTCTTCGTAACTATGCGCCTCGTTCAAGTCGCAAAAGCATTGGGTATGACCGGACAACAGCTGCGCAAGGAGCTGGAATCTGTTGATTTCGGCATCAAGCAGACCGATCGCGAAATTCCCGATAACTTGGCGCAGGGTGTCATTCGCTTCGTGGCGCGCAAGCATAACATCACCGTCGATATGGCGGCGTTGGGTGCCGGTTTTGAGGATATGTCCGATGACGATGTGGGGAACAGTCGACCAGATGCGGCTGCGACACCCGCTGCAGAGGAGCCGACGCAGAGAGCGGTTCCGGATACGTTGAACGTCCTGCGCAAGCTGACGCTTGATGATGTGCCAAAGAGCGCCGTCAAACGTCAGGAGGTGCAGTTGTCCAAAGAAGAGAAGGAAGAGAAAGAGCGCGAGCAACTAGAAGCATCCAAACTTGCGCAGAAGCGCCGCGAGGCCCCGCAGATCCAACAGCAGATTAAAAAGAAATCAGGCACCGTGATGCTGCCGGCAACCATTACTGTCAAAGAGTTTGCCGAGAAGACCGGTGTCCAGGTTCCGCAAGTCATCCAGACGCTCATGAAAAACGGCATGCTCGTGACTATTACGCAGTCGATCGATTTTGATACGGCAGCGATTGTCGCCGGAGAGCTCGGTGTGTCCGTTGAGCGCGAGCAGGATGCGGCAAAAGCTGAGCACCTTATCAGTCGTAACCTCGAAGAGCTTCTGAAAAACGATGCCGGTGCCACAGAAACGCGTCCGCCAATCGTCATCGTCATGGGGCACGTCGACCACGGAAAGACATCGATTCTCGATGCCATCCGCCAGACCGATGTCGTCTCGCGTGAATCTGGCGGTATTACGCAGCACATCGGCGCCTATCAGGTTCATCACAACGATCGTCTCATCACGTTCCTCGATACGCCGGGACACGAAGCATTCACCGCCATGCGCGCACGCGGTGCTCAGGTGACCGATATTGCGATTCTCGTCGTATCGGCTGAAGAAGGACCTAAAGAGACAACGAAAGAAGCCCTGAATCATGCGCAGGAGGCGGGTGTTCCAATTATCGTTGCATTGAACAAGGTCGATCGTCCCAATGCCGATGTCGAACGTGTAAAAGGCGAGATGGCCGCACTTGGCCTCCAACCTGAAGATTGGGGTGGAACGGTTCCGTTCATCGGTACATCCGCGGTAACCAAGCAGGGAATCAACGATCTGCTCGATCATATTTTGCTTCTTGCCGATCTGGCGGAGCTAAAGGGGAACCCTCGCCGAACCGCCGTCGGTACCGTCATCGAAAGTCATCTCGATCCGACGCTCGGTCCGTTGGCCAGCATCATCATCAATACCGGTACGTTAAAGGTCGGTGATGCGTTTATCTGCGGCCACACGGTAGGAAAAGTCCGCGCGATGAGCGATGCATCGGGTTCTAAGCTTGATGTTGTCCTTCCTTCTGGCGCTGTTCGCGTCTCCGGGTTCGGCAGCGTGCCGCAGGTCGGAGATCTTCTTCAGGTTGTCGCATCGGAGCGCGAGGCGCGCGATCTTCTTAAAGAGATTTTGGAACAGGCATCAACGCAGCAGAAGCGGGGATTGGGTGATTTGGTGAGCATGTTGCACGAAGGAAAGCTGCAGCAGCTTAAAATTGTCCTGAAGGCCGATACGCAAGGGTCGCTGGAAGCGCTTCAGTTGTCGCTCGGCAAACAGACGACCGACAAGGTGCAGGTGAAGGTGATCCATGCGGCAATCGGTGCGGTGTCGGAAAGCGATGTGATGATGGCTTCAGCCAGCTCCGCGTTGGTGATGGCATTCCGTGCGCAGGTACCGGCAGCGGTTGAGCGCACGGCGGAGCGCGAAGGAGTGGAAGTCCGTCGATACGATGTCATCTACAGCCTCTTGGAAGATGTCCAAGGATTGCTCGAAGGACTGCTGGTACCCGAAGAGGAAGAGAAGATTCTCGGTCACCTGGAAGTAAAGGGCGTGTTCCTGACCAAGAAGAGCGAGCAGATCATCGGCGGCCGCGTGACGGACGGAATCATTAAGCGCGTGCCGTTCCGCTTGCAGCGTAATGGGGAGCAGATTGGCACCGGACGCATTCTGATGCTTCGCAAAGTTGATGCCGACATCAAAGAAGCCAAGGCCGATACGGAATGCGGCATGCGCGTTGATACAAGCGTTCCGGTGGAAGTCGGCGATATCCTCGAGGCGTATCACCGCGAGTTCCGCAAGAAAGAAGCCTAAGACTCAGCGAATTCCGCTTAAGCCGTTCAGCGGATTTACCTGTCGTTTTGCGTTGGCGATCTGACCGTCATAGACCGATGCGCCGGTTTTGACGAAGTCATGTGTGACCGATTGTGCGTCAGGGGAACTGATTGCCGAGAGTGCTTGAATGAAGTCCGGGAAACGCCCGTCGATAATCATCTTCTGTAGATTCGCTTTTTCTTTCGGCTGCAATCCGCTGCGTGCGACGTACGCATCAATATCGCGTTCAATTCCCTTCACGTGCATGCCGTTCTGCTTCAGCTTGTTCCATAGTTTGTCGGCGTCTGTGTGATCGTTCATTGTTCGGCGCGTGAATGTTGCCCAAGATGAACCGGTGATCTCATAGGTACTGCACAGTTCCCGGAAGAGGGGATGATTCGTCGTGTGATCGATTTCCTGCAGCATCAGCTTGTCCTTGTCGGAAAACAGATTGCGGATCTGAGGAATGGAGGCAAGCCCGATTGTGACAAACAGCAATGAAGTAAAACTCGGGAACCGTTTGTTCCACAGATTCACGCCCACCATCAACACGCCGATAGCTCCTATTAGTTTCATCGCTGTGCTACCGATGCCGTTGAACATTTCATCTGTTTTTGTCGGTTCTTCGCGTCGGCGTTCAAACTGCCTGATGCCGTAGCGCGGGTCCTGCCTGCTCAATTCTTCCAGTCCATTTCCTAAAAATGTCAGTTCCTGCTGGATATCGGGGTAGACGCCCATCATCGTCTGCAGGAATTTCTGGTCCGCTTCTACCGCTCGAAAGTCGATACCGTAGTCATTTTTGTACGGATGCACGCCGACCTTGCCGGTCCGTACCGATGTACTGAGGCCGTTGATGATGCGATTGATGGTTGTTGTGTTTACGGGGGACGCCTTCATGCGGGAGAGTAGTGTACCGCGCATGCCTAGTACTGGTTCACGGTAGGCGTCGGCCACCTGGTCTAAACGCGCCTGTGATTCTTCATGTCGTTCCTTCAGAAGCTTACTGGCGCTCTGGGGGTCCAGCGAGGCCATCATTCGTTGTTCGGCTGTTTGTCCGATTTGTACGCTCAACGCATTCCGGCTATCGATAAAGCCCGTCCGGTGTTCCACCTGCTCGCGTACTGCCGGAATGTATCCGATACCGGGATGGCCGAGGTTGCGGCGGTCAATCGGTCGGTGCATGGCTTAAAGGGTGGATACTTGACTCTCGACGTTTGCGAACGGCACTTTGGCAGCGCCGGTTTGCACGCCTGCCTGCTTCAAATCGTCGACGTATTGCTGCAGGTTCTCTTTGACATTGGAGCTGTCGACGGTGAATCCGACGTGAGCGGAAATCTTCTGTAGAGCCGTGTCCTTGTCTGCTTGTGTAACAGCCCTAGTCAGCGCCTGAATGTGTGTATCAAGCTGCTGCATATGAGCTAGGTTGTTGACGTTCTTATTTGCAGAATTTTCGATTTGCTGCGCCTGCGGGTTGCCCCCCGCTCGCATTTTCTTCAGGAAGTCCTGAAGGTTGTTACTCTGATTAAACGTATTCTGAATGTTTTTCGGATTAAACTGGCGCATTGCTCCAAGAATGGAGCCGCCACTCGGCAATGGGACATGCAGAGGAGCTTGCACCGCAACAGTGCCAAGTGCCTTGCCCGCGCCCTTTATCGCACTGCTACCCCACGACATGATGTCCATTTTCTCGAGTACCGAGAAGACGCCAACCCACATGATACCGAGCGACATGACCAGCCAGAGCAACGCGTAGAAGTCGTTGATGTTGTTTGTGAGACGGAATCCGATCTGCTGAAAACCCTGGAATGTTGCTGCTTGCTGACCCGCATTGATCATGATGAAACCGATCGTCAGCGGGATGCCGACAATTGCCGGCAGGAATGCAGCCTTCACGAATAACGATTGGATTCGCTTGGGATACTCCGCCCATTCACCGGGAATAATGTATTGCAGAATCATGAACGGCATAAAGGCGATTGTCAGCCAAATGACCGGAATACGGATGGCGAATGCGAGCATCATTGCCGCAAGCGGGAATGCGAGGGCGATGTGGATAATCAGAATCATGCCAAGTTGCAGCATGAACATGATCATCTGGGGGATAGATGCTCCAGCAGCAGCTGGGGCAGGCGCCGTCAGCCCAATGAGGCGTCCATGGTTCAGAATCAAGCCGTTCAAAACGTACGAATGTGCTGCGCCTTGAACATCATTATGAGGCTTAAGCTGGACGCACATCGTATTGCCGAGATAACAGTTCCATCCCTCAAAGGGGGGGAATGTATTAATGTTCTGAACGAAGAACGCGACGTTTGTTGCAACAACACAAGGACAGAGGAATCCCGCTGGCGAACCGTCATCCTGACAGATGATGCCGCTGGGCACCACATGCGTACGTATGCTGCACTGGTTATTCTGCCCAAGTGCAGACGGTAGGTTGTAGACGGTTGTTGCCGCCACGTTGCCGATATCTAGAATCACACGAGGGATAAACCACGAGAAATTCACGAGGACGACGGCCATGATGAACATCTTCAGATGCTGAGCGACAAAGTCTTTCTTGGCGGTTACAACGGTATAGACGGCAGCGCCAATAAGCAGCAGGGCAAATATCACGTTCATAATGTTTCGTGATAACTGCCAGAGCGTGTTCAACATCGGATCAAGGTTTCCGTTATTGAAAATCACCAATGGATCGAGCAGCTGGTTTAGAAAAATGAATGCGACCCAGGCGAGCAGGTTTAAGACTTCGATCGCCATCGAGGCGGCACTCGCCATTGATTGCATCATCGTGACCGTAAACATATCCGATCATTATAGCATTTTTGGCCATTTTTCTCAATCCGCCGGTTGCCTCTCCTACGGTTACCCGCGTGACTTTCAATCATTTTAGTGTATACCATTATGTACAGAACGCGTAGGCTGTAATCTCTAGCGTCAAACGGCAGATCTCTTTCAAATGCTGTTACAACACTAAAGCTGTTTTTATGCGAGTATAAATTGTGTTCAACAACATTTTATAAAACAGAACACAAACATACTTTTTGTTCTATTTAAGCCATTAATTTAGAACATAAATTGTGTGCATCCGTTTGTTCACTTTTCTTGCACTGTGGAAAACTTCATGAATACTGTTTGTGAACATGTCTTCCGCCTCCGTTCTTAAGGCCCTGTTTAGCTCGCAGACCCGAGTCAAACTTCTCTCAACCTTTCTTCTCCATCCGGAGGAAGAATATTTTATTCGTGAGCTGACACGCCTTCTCAATGAACAGATCAACTCCATCCGCCGTGAGCTGGAAAACCTCCGCCGCGTCGGCCTCGTAAAAGCACGTCATAAGAACCGAAAGAAGTATTACCGGATTGATACTGAGTTCCCGCTCTATGCCGACTTGCGCAATCTCTTTAGTAAGGCGGTACAAGGGGAGAGCCCGTTCGTGGCAAGTCTGAGGAGTATTCCCGGCGTAAAACTGGTCCTGTTGGCTGGAAACCTCTGTGGAACGGAAAGCAAAGTGGATCTCTTGCTGGTCGGTGATGTTAAAAAAGAGGTGCTGGAAGCGCTTTTGGCACAAGATCCGGCACTTAAGTATGTAAAATATTCCATCTTCTCCGAGGCGGACTTCCTCTATCGCCTTAGTCTAAAAGACCGATTTGTGCAGGAAATTCTTAACGATCCGCGCCATTTGATTGTCCTGAATACCCTCCAGAAGCAAATCGACGAAGCACAGGGGAAATAGACCTTTACAGGCTATCCTTGGATCTGTAGGCTTCCCGCACCCATGACGACTCTTGCATTGCACACTCAGGCAAAGCCTTTTACCCGCCCCGTTCCCGAGGTTAAACCCGGTTATACGGTTCGTGTTCATGAAAAGATCCAAGAAGGAAGCAAAGAGCGCGTCCAGATCTTTGAAGGATTGGTTATTTCCGTTCATAACGGACATATTCCGACCGATGCGTCGTTCACGGTCCGCCGTGTTGTTTCCGGTATCGGCGTAGAGAAGGTATTTCCCCTGCATTCCCCGTCCATTGAGAAAATCGAGGTGAAGAAGGTGGCTAAGGTCCGCCGCGCCAAGTTGTTCTTCCTTCGCGGACGCAGCGGTAAGGCAGCTCGCATGATTGAGCGCTTCACGACAGAGGGCGAATTCAGCGTTGCTATTGCTCAGCCGGAAGCACAGGAGGAGCAGGAAGTGATGGAAGCACCGGCCACCGCCGAGGCTACAGCCGTCGAGTCTGTTCAGGCCGAAGAAACACCAGTAGAACAGGCAGTTGCTGACACTCAGCCAGAAGCCGCTCCAACAGACGAAAAACCCGCCGAATAACAATTTAGCAATTTAACAATTCGTCTTCGGACATTTGAATAAGTGCTTAATTGTTAAATTGTTATATTGTTCCCATGATTCATCGTCCTCATTGCATCCTGATCGGAAACTACGGTGTGGCTAATTTGGGTGACGAAGCTCTTCGAGAGTATTTCTTACAGGCATTCCCCGACGTGGAATGGATGGTTCTTTCAGCTCATCCGATGCACTCCAACGAGTTGTACCGCCTTCCTGGTGGCATCCGCTCATTCCTGATGACTCCGTGGTGGAAGACGGTTCGTGCTATTCGTCGGTCCGATGCAGTTGTGTTTGGCGGTGGATCACTGTTTACCGATGTTGAATCGGTCTACGCATGTTTTCTGTGGTACATACACGCCGGTGTTGCACGGTTGTTTGGCGTTCCTGTTCATTTGGCATTTCAAGGAATCGGTCCGTTCAAAACGGGGATGGGGGAGTCCTTGGCACGATGGGTTGTGCGTCATGCAGCATCTGTTTCCGTTCGTGATCGAGCATCGTTTGATCGTGTGAACCGATGGCAATCGAACCAAAAATTTATGCAAACTTTTGATCCAGTATTTTCCTTTATGTACAAACAAAAAATAGATAAAGAAATAAAAAATGTGTTCACTGTAATCCCACGACATAACTCTGGTGCAACTCTTCAAGAGGCGATCAAAACATCGATCAGTCAACAAGGGAATCCGACAACTATCCGTCTTGTCCTCATGCAGCCCGATGATCCGTCGGAACAAGCATGGGCCGATCAGTTCACTCGGACGATCGGTTTGCCGGTGGAACGAGTGCCCGCTGTCACCCTCGAACATCTGATGGACTCGGTGGCCGGCTCACGGCTTGTGATTACCGAACGGTTTCATGGTGCACTGGCGGCGCTGGCTTCCGGCGTTGCTGTGGAAATTGTGTCACAAGGAAAGGGTGACAAGCTCGATGAACTGCGTTCATCGATTGAGCGTGGGTTTGATGTTGCACAGGCGAACCGAATAATTGCCGATGCAGAGGCTGCGTTGCGCACGGTGCTTGCACACTGATACAGTGACTGCCGTGGATATCTTATTTCTCACATCCGTGGAGTTCTCGTTGCTCAAGCAGCGTTTTCCGCAGTTTGCTGATGTTTATACCCACGCGGAGGAAGTGCATACCTTTACGGACAGCGCACGTCGGATGATGCTGCGCTTGTCACTGGTACGCCTGCGTAGCCCGGCATTGATTCAACTGCGCGATACGATCACAAGCGCGCAGACACTCGACGATGCAGTGTCGATTATCGCAAAACACGATCTAGCCGGAGCTCCCGACGAAGACCTGTCCCAGATTGTCTTTGCCCTTGGCCCCACTGTCTTAGGTCAGGTGATCTGGAAACTCATTCGCCAGGCTCGCAGCATGAGTGACCTGGAGCAGATTGCCGTTTTATCGTTCCTTCGGCATGAAATTCTTTCCGCCTATGCCCATGAGTGAGACACTACCCATTCTTCGGCTGTCACCGGAGCATGTTGGTGATGCGTTGAATTTGGAAGCGGATGAAGTGCGTACCCAGTTGCGCAGTGTTGAGGGGCGCCGACAGTTATTGCAGGAATTGAAGAACGATCCTACAAAGCTTTCTGCGGCCATTGAGCCCGATGCCCTGACCACATTTGAGCAGGATATGGAGATGGTGCAGCAGGATTTGGCAGCAGAACATCGCTTCTTGGAAGCGCAGAAGCAGCCGGAGAAAAAAGGATTATTTCGTCGGGCGTGGGATACGTTAACCGGGTTTCCGCGCAGACATCCGATTATCACTGTTGCGCTGCTGGGCGTTGTTCTCGGTGTTGTCGCCTCGTATATGGGTTGGCTGCCGAAAATTGACTTTGGAGGGTTGTGGGGAGGTGCGCAGAACATGCTCGGATGGAAATCCGCCACGGCCGCGGGCGAAGCCGCTGCGGAACTTGGAACGGAGGTCGCAGCCGATGCCGTCCCCGAAGGTCTTGGGATCAAGGTGTTCGAGCACAGTTACATTTACGGTGACAAGATCTATTCCATGGAAGAGTTGCCGCAGCTGATTGAGCAATTACCCGAGACATTACCAAAAGAGGAGTTCATTCGGATTTTCCCTTATGGAAACGCACGCGTGACAGCTGAGCAGGCACTGCGGCAGGCATTGGAGCAACGTGGTCTATCATCATCAATACTGGAAAAACTGGTAGAAACGGAGTTCGTTCCTACGAATCCCTAAGGCCATCTTCTGGCATTTTGGAGCCATTTTCCCTAGGATACCCCGCACATGGACATCCGTAATTTCTGCATCATTGCTCATATTGATCACGGCAAGTCGACCTTGTCCGATCGTATGATTGAAAAAACCGGTACGTTGCAGAAGCGTGAAATGAAAGCGCAGACCCTCGATATGATGGAATTGGAGCGTGAGCGCGGTATCACGATCAAGCTGACGCCGGTTCGTATGCAATTTAAGGGGGTGCAGTTGAATCTTATCGACACACCGGGCCACACGGATTTTCGCTACGAAGTATCACGCTCTCTTGCCGCGTGTGAGGGGGCAATTCTCCTTGTTGATGCATCGCAGGGAATTCAGGCGCAGACCATTGCGGTTCTGATGATGGCGATGGAGCATGATCTGACAATCATCCCGGTTTTAAATAAGTTAGATCTCCCGGCTGCCGATCCGGAGCGTGTGAGTGAAGAAGTGATCAAGCTTCTCGGCTGCGCCAAAGAAGATATCCTGAAAGTGTCAGCCAAAGAGGGAACCGGAGTAGAAGATGTACTGCAGGCGGTTGTTGACCGTATTCCCGCACCAGCGCATGTCTCTGTTCCGCAGGGCGTCATGCGTGCGTTGATCTTTGATGCGGTGGTCGATCCCTATCGCGGCGTTGTTGCGTATATTCGTGTCGTTGAAGGATCATTGAAAGCAGGAATGACCGCGCACTTCCTGGGGACAGGCAGCGCGTTTCCCATCAACGAGGTCGGTTTCTTTTCGCCCAAATTCATTCCCGATGAGCGCCTGGAAGAAGGGCAGATCGGCTATATCGTGACGGGCTTGAAAGACGTTCGACAGGTGCGCGTAGGAGACACAGTTGCATCCCGACCAGAATTGGCACCGTTGCCTGGGTATAAACAAGTGCAGCCAATGGTCTTCGCTGGTTTATATCCCTCCGAAGCAGATCAGTATCCCGATTTGCGCGATGCACTGGAGAAGCTATCGCTCAACGATAGTGCGCTCAGCATTGAACCCGAACGCAATGCCGCATTGGGAAACGGCTTCCGTTGCGGGTTTTTGGGACTTCTTCATCTCGATATTATTCAGGAACGACTGGAGCGTGAGTATAACTGCGATCTCATTGTGACGGCGCCGAGCGTGCTCTACGAAGTGAAGTTGACCGTCAAGCAGGCGGCATCAATTGTTCGTTCCAGTCTTCTGAAGCATGATGAGCCGCAGGTTGCGCGCATCAGTAACCCGGCCGATTTTCCGGATCCCGCCTACATCGATGAAGTCCGTGAACCATGGGTACAGCTGGAAATTGTGTGTCGCAGCGAGGACGTCGGTACGGTGATGACAATGGTGCAGGAACGGCGTGGTGTGTATCACACGCTGGAATATCTAGACGCCGATCGGTGCTTGCTCCGCTTTGATGTGCCGCTGCAGGCAATCGTGCTCGATTTCTTCGATAAGCTGAAGTCGTCGACGGAAGGATATGGATCGATGAGTTATGAACCGCTCGGATACAGAGCAGGGGATTTGGTGAAACTCCAGATTCTTCTTCTCGGCGAGCCAGCCGATGCGCTTTCGACCATTGTGCACCGCAGTGAGGCACATGATGTCGGTGAAGTCGTCTGTAAAAAATTGAAGGAGGCGATTCCTCGTGCGCAGTTCGAGATTGCGATTCAGGCAGCAATCGGTGGGAAAATTGTCGCGCGTGAAACTATCGGCGCCATGCGCAAAGATGTGACGGGATATTTGTATGGCGGAGACGTGTCACGCAAAAACAAACTGCTCGATAAGCAGAAGAAAGGAAAGAAGCGGATGAAGCAGATGGGAAAGGTAAATCTGTCTCAAGAAGCATTTTTGAGCGTGCTAAAGCGCGATTGACACCATCATCCTTGATGATACGATACGTTTCCTGTTTCATCGGAAATAGGTTTTGGTCCCGTAACTCAGTTGGCTAGAGTGTTACAATACTTCCACCATGGAAGGCGGCGAACGAATGAAAGAGAGAGGAAGCATAAATGCTAGCAATGATGCTTCGTATCGAATTTATTTGAACACTGCCTGGGACTTGGGGTCCAAAGTATGTGAAAGTCGCAGGTTCGAGTCCTGTCGGGATCGTCGTCCTCGTAGCTCAATTGGCTAGAGCATCGGCCTAAAACGCCGACGGTTGCAGGTTCAAACCCTGCCGGGGACATGCCCTCATCTATAGGATGAGGGCTTTTCTTTTAGGTTATCCTTGATAGGATGATTTCCTTGTCCGCAATGCGGGCAGGGAAGGACTTGCGCAGACAGCCCAGATCGGGGCATCTCCTCTAGGAGGAGACGGATGTGAGAACCATCGACGCGCAAAATTGCCCCAGTTGTTTAAATAACGACTGGGGCTCCTTTTTGACGCATAATTGAAATTAACTATAATCATAATTATGTCTGAGGTTTTTTCTTTTACCATCAACATCGCACCTGAAAGTACAACTAACGAAGTCCTTAGTGCTATAAGCCAAACAGTCGGAAAATTGGATTCCTTATTTCGCATTAGAGGAGGGAGTGGCTTTCGTATATCTGACGTAGCGATCGATGGATTCCAGTCATTCGAAATAAAACGACACCCTCAAACACGTTTACTTGCACCCATTATCTTGCGGTTAGTTGTTCGGGATACAGAAGAAGATATTGAAAAAATTATTGCGGATTTTCGAGAAGAACTAGCAGGTGATCCAGAGTTTTTGCTCGAAATCGATGAAGATGACGCATCTTAGTCTTCCCTGATCGGAGCTTCTTCTTGCAGTCTATTCTGCATCCTCTCATGCATATAGGGTGTGAACAGTGACTGGAGAATGCCGGCGGCTAGTCGCTGCAGATCTTCGAATTCCGGAGTTTTTCCATGCGACGCGAGGAATTCCTGCAGTACAAAACTCGTCAACTGCAGAATAGTCCCGTCGATATTCTGATCGTCCAGAATCAATGAGTGAAGAATGTTGTCTGCGTCGCTGCGTAACACCAGATCCATTGAGAGGATCCAATGACCGATTCGCTTGTTCGCATCGGCAGTCAGAGCAGTTTCTGCGGGAATGATCGATTGGTCGACTGCGGCCGATGACGGATCAATATTTTTTTCTTTCAGATACTCATCGACGGTCGTGCGGCATTTATCGTTGATCAATGACAGAACTGCGAGAATAAACGGCGATGGACAATCACGGGCGACAAGACGGGAAATCAACGTCGCAAGGTGAATCTTTTGGGTATCGGTCAGAAATTGGAGAATCACCTGCGCAACTCCATCATCGCGCTTCTTCGCTTTCTTTTCATCGCGCTGTTGCTGGGCTGCTGCCTGCTGAGACGCGGCAAAACGTTGAGCGGCTTGCTCGCGTGCAGCTTCGGAGACGCCACTTTGTT
>CAZUVN010000012.1:0-23359 GCA_964623835.1 uncultured Candidatus Peribacteria bacterium | reverse complement strand
TCTCATGTAATTCGGCCAACACATGTTCGGCGCCGCCAAAAGTAACCAGCCAATCAGCGACAACAGCGATGTTCATGGAAGCATTCAGGAGAATAATCGTCGATATCCTATCGGATAAAGGTAAATTGTTATATTGCTCTATTGTTATGGTGACAGATTCATCGCAGAGGCAGCAATTTAACAATTTAACAATTCCAGAATAGCGGATGTTCAACAATACTATGCCTATCCTTATGGTGCTCAAATGTTGAAGTCACCCCGTCGGCTTCCGTCACGCTACAACCGACCCGTCACGCCGCAGATGCGCCGCGTGGTGGAACAGCGCCATAAGCGTCAGCGGCAACACCGGCGTCAGCAATGGCTCCGGACGATTCAACGTCTTCAGCGCAAGGTCGGACAGATGCGCGTGCTCATCGTGCGCTATCTGCTCGTACTTGTCGGATCCGTCGTCGCGCTGTGCATCGGACTGGCTCTGTTCTCGCCCATTCTCCACATCCGCGAAATCCGGGTTCCGCGCAGTGATCCGCGCATCGATGCGGAAGTTATTCAGAGTGCTTTGAGACCGTTCTTTGGGCAGCACCTCTTTTTCGTGACGTCCGATCAGGTGGAGACGGCAATCGAGGCGGCCGTACCCGATTTGCAGAGTGTGTCTGTCAGCAAGCAGTATCCGGTCACGTTGTCCCTGCGTGTCACGCTCGATCCGATCATCGCGCATCTGGTCATCGAAGGGCCCGATCAGACGCCGCAATCCGGCACGGGAACGGTCGCAGGCACCGGAGCTGTGCGGCATGGTGATGATTATCTGACCGATCAAGGGGTATATGTCACCTACAATCCATCCCAAGTCCAAACGGGAACAGGGTTGCTTCAGCTGACGGTCGTCGACTGGGCGGTCCGACCCGAACCGGGCAGGCAGTTGCTCGATGAAGAGATGCTCGCAGCCATGCGCAATGCGGAACAAGCGCTGCAATCGAATTTCGGTTTGCCGGTCAGCAGACGGGTCGTCTATCTGCGGGCGCGGGAATTTCATCTGAAGCTCCCCGCGTACAGCCTGTGGTTCGACCTCCGCACACCGCTTGACGAACAGCTCGAGAGATTCCGTGTGTATCTTGAACAGATCGGTGCAACGAAGGCAAAAGAATACGTTGATCTGCGGATTCAGGGCAAAATCGTCTACAAGTAAAAACACAGTTTTTCATTGCCCGTAACCGTTCCACCGGCACCCTCTTTCCGGTAGACTCTCCGCGATGTACGGATCCCTTCTTTCGGTGTTGCTCCTGGGAATTGTTCCGGTCTGGGGAGCACGCGGTGATATTGCTGATCTCCGATGGCAAATCACGATCGCTCCGCCTGCCATTCTCACGGCGGATGATCTGCGGGATCTCGACGGAGCCCTTACAGCGTCAGGAATCGTCATTATCGATCTCGACAGCGCGCAGACCGTCTATGCATCCGGCGCCGATTCATCGCATCCGATGGCCAGTCTGACCAAGCTGATGACCGCGTTGTTGATTGTCGAACATCATTCACTCGATGAACAGGTAACGATTCCCCCGTCCGTCCGTGACGTGATCGGCAACAGTGCGCGTTTGCCGGTCGGGCAGCGTTTCACCGTCGGCGATCTCCTTTCAGCCATGTTGGTCCCCTCGGCGAATGATGCAGCCGTCGCACTGGCGGAGTTTCATTCCGGTTCCGCCGAGGCTTTCGTGTCCGCCATGAATGAGAGGGCAGAGGAACTCGGCCTCTCACGTACGTCATACGCCAATCCGGTTGGGCTCGATGATTCCAAGCAACTCTCCAGCCCGCGCGATCTTGCGTGGCTTGCAACCTACGTCTTGCGTCATGATGCGATCCGCACACGTATGGCGCTCAAAGAGGCGAATATCGTGAGCCTGGAAGGAACCGAGATCTACCTCGCACACAGTCACCAGTTGCTCGATGTGCCTCTCGCCGCATCGCTTTCGGGCTCCGCTCTTGTCACCGCGGGCAAGACCGGTACCACCGATAATGCCGGTCAATGTCTGCTTTCGCTGGTTGAAGCGGGTGGGCGGCGATATGTCACGGTGCTCCTTGGATCATCCGACCGTTACCGTGACATGGAACTGGTTCTCCGTTCCCTCTCGCGCTGATCATGGTTTTGCAGCACCCGCTCCGACAGTGGCTCTCGCGACGCATCCATCTGGTGTGTATTGGCGTCTTTGCCATCAGCGTCGTGCTGCCGCCGTACGTTCCCAAAGAGGCGCAGGCGCACGGCGAGACGATTGACGACATCGAGGTCGATATACCGCAGGTGCTGCTGGTCGAAGACGGATTCATCATGAAGTCGAGTTCCCTGACGCAGCAAGGATCACGCCGTGCTTATGCCGAGGGCATTATTCATGTCGTGCAGGATGGTGACAGCGTCGAGAAAATCGCGCAGCGGTACAACATCAAAGCCGATACGATTCGCTGGGCCAACAGTCTTGCCGCGGGGTCTGTCATCCGGCCAGGCCAGGAACTGGTCATTCTGCCAGTCGACGGTGTGCTGCATAAGGTGACGCGCGGACAGACACTTACGCGCATCGCGCAGCTGTACGAGATTCCGGCGGAAGAGATCGCCAGCCAGAACGGGATCCGTGGCGGATTCATTCTTGCGGGGCAAGAACTGATTATCCCCGGCGCTCGGCCCATCGTCGCTCAGCCGACGCAAGTCGCCACCACGCCCAAACCGGGCCAGCCGACACCTGCTCGGCCTGTTCCCGCTTCTCCCGGCAAACCGACTGGTGTGACCGCGACGCCGACGGCGGGCATTCTCCAGATGCCGTGTGAGAAGTGCACCTTCACGCAGTACTTCAACCCCGGACACTATGCGGTCGATATTCAGCAGAAGGGTGGAGGAAGAATCTTCGCCGCTGAAGCAGGAACCGTTATCCGTGCCGATACCGGCTGGAACGGAGGTTATGGAAACGTCATTGAAGTGGAGCACGGAAACGGCCTGGTGACGCTCTATGCGCACAATAAAGAGCTGTATGTGAAGGTCGGCGATAAGGTCGCCCGTGGGCAGGAAATCGCGTGGATGGGTAATACCGGCCGCGTGTACGGTAAAACCGGTATTCACGTCCACTTTGAGGTGCAGGTGAATGGTGTGAAAAAGAACCCGCTTTTGTACCTGAAATAAGTTTTTAGCTGATAGGTTCTAGCTTCTAGAAACCTCCTAAAAGCCGCACCGATATTTTGCTTTAAATCATGTTTTATGTTATAATATATAGGAAAGGTATGACTCCTAAACAAACCCACATTCCCGGCCATCCAAGTACCCACGAGCAGGATTTGGCAGTCGCCATTGTTCTGTGGGTGATGCTTGCCGGTATCTGCGTGGTTATTGCCAATGCGTGGGCGCTGGAGTGGATTGCATAAGAAAACAGGTTGCCCCTTCCTTTGCCCGCTGATACAGTTTCGCGGCTCTTGGCGCTTTTAGCGTCTGGAGAGATCCTTTCTTACGCGGGGCCGTAGCTCAATTGGGCCGACGAAGCGCTTGCGCGAGTCGCTATCCAAAAGAGCCTTAGCGCTCTACGATTAGTATCCGTCCTTTGTTCCCATCATCGTTAGTCTTATTTTGGGGCCGTAGCTCAATTGGCTAGAGCGCCACACTGTCACTGTGGAGGTCGCGGGTTCAAGTCCCGTCGGTCCCGCCATCATTGTTATCTCATCGCCTTCATCAACCGATCCAGTACCGACTGCGGGAGGATTCTTTTCACAATCGCACTCATGGCATCCGCTCCGGGGAACAGATGAAATTTCATCAGGCTGCAGAGCCAGACGTTTGCGTAGAGCATCACGCGTGTTGGGAGCGAGAAGTGGCCGCCTGTGACAGCACGATAAAAACCATTCACGGTGGGCGTATAGAAACCGTTCCCGCTTAACTCCGCATCGGAATAGGAGCGAGTGGGGAAGATGTAGCGCATCAGCCGGTGGCGCTTCTCCATTTCGGTCTGCGCACCACCGCGGTTGTCACGGTAATACTTGGCTGTATTCACCGGAACGAATGTTCCGCGAATGGCCATCTCCGATAAAAACACGCGATCGGCAGCGGGCAGCAGTTGGAAGATGCCGGTTTCGAGCATCGCGGATCGTCGGAACATGCCATACACAAAGTTGCAGTCGACGCGCCACATCGTTTCGCGGAAGCGCCGCTGCGCATTCATCTTCGTAATATCGAAGGGTCGCGGCTTCTCCCCTTTCTTCTGTCCATCAACGGTCATGTAAACGGTCTTGGGACATGCGAGCACAGCGTTCGGATCACTCTCCAGTACATTCACACACTGTTCGACAAAATCGGGATCCAGCAGATCATGGCCGGATATCCACGCGAAGTACGTCCCCTTCGCTTCTTTTGCCAGTGTATTGAAATTCGAATTTTGCCCGATGTTCTGCGGATGGCGGATCAGGCGGATACGATGATCTTTCTGTGCAAATTCTTCGCAGATCGCAGTGGTTGCATCGGTACTGCCGTTATCGCCAATCAAAATTTCGAGATGCGGATAGGTCTGCGCAATCAGATTCTCCAGCGACTCGCGGATATAGTGTTCCTCGTTGTACGCGGCGACGCCGAGGGTAACGAGGGGGCGGGACATATCAGGAAACGCGCTTGAGCCAGGCATCGGGCCAGTGCGTCAGCGTGCGGTCGAGCTCGCTTTCGTTGAACTCCGGCTTCGGGTTATCAATCACGAAGTTGCTGTGCGCAGCGGCGAATTCGCGTGCAGCAGATGCGGGGTTATCGTCCTCCCACTCCGGCTTGCCGCGCGGGACGTCATACAGGAATTCCATGCAGCCGTCGGTCGCGACAATGTATGAACCGACGGTGACGATGTCGTGATACGCCTCCAGCTCGGCAGCGACGTGTGCCTTGCTGTGGTTGGAGTCGAGAATCACCATCACCTTCTCGCCGGGCTTAATCATGCTCTTCACCTTGGCAACGATTGCGGGGTCAATCGAACTTCCGACAACGAGCTCAATGCGATCACCCATCAGATGGTTCTCGATTTGCTCTTTGTGGTTGCCGCGGAATTCGACTTCGACGCCGATGACGCGGCCCTGTCCCATCGCCTTCAGCCAGCCTGCGTACATCACAACGCCTCCACCATGCGCGACACCGCATTCGATGATCACATCAGGTTTCACCCGCCAGATCACTTCCTGCAGACGCATCACATCTTCCGGCAGCTGCACCGTCGGCACACCCATCCACGTAAAGGTGTAGGTGTACTTTTCGTTCCAGGCGACCTTCGACCACAGGTCCGACAGAACCTCGAAGGATTCTTTGGAGTAAAGGTCAATCGAGCGGGTCGATCCGTTTTCGGTCAGATCGATTTTCTTGGCGTCAGTGTCGATATTCAGGTGCATGGGGATACGGAAAAAGACGCGAGCAGGGTAAAGGGTAATGTGAGGCGGGGCAATCCCTCGACAACCCTTCGGCAAGCTCAGGGTGACGCTTGCTTTTAAGTGTATGGGGCGGTTCGACAGGCTCACCGCTCAAGAAGGGGCACTGAGCTTGTCGAAGTGCCTTCTGTGATTAAAGGCTTTCGTCATGGCGAGCTTGCCGAGCCATTGCTTAAACATGTGATGTGCTCGCTTCAAATCAATTCGTCATGGCGACCCTTCGGCAGGCTCAGGATGACGCCGAACCATCCACCACTTAATACTGTCCGCAATCCCCGCCTCCAGACTGAATCGAGGCTTCCATCCCACTTCATCCTGCATCCGTTCTGCATTCGCAACCAATGACGCCGGTTCATTCGCCGGTGCGTCGATCGCGCCCAGCTGAATCAGCTCCGGTTTCCCGATCTGCCGGCCGATTTCCATCACGACGTCTTCTATCGTCACTGGCACGCCTGAGCCGATATCGACAATCCCCGTCACATCGCTGTCCAGCAGCGCGACAAAGGCAGAGGCAACATCCTGCACATGCAGAAAATCACGGATCTGTCTGCCGTGTGTACAGAGCGCCGGCTCGTTCTTCAGCAACGCGTTAATCACCGCGGGCACCAGACGCTTCGGGCTCTCGTGCGGACCGTACAGGAAGAAGATGCGGCCCCACGCCGTACTGATACTGTCTGCGTTCGTCACAATGGCCTTTGCAGCGGTCTTCGCCTCGCCGTAGGGCGTCGAGTACTCCGGCGCCTCCATGCACGTCCCGCTGGCAACAAATCGCACCACGCCCTGTTCCTGCGACAGCCTGACAAGATCGTTCGTCGCCTCCAGCCACTCCGCGTTCAATGGCGACGTCCAGTACACACCCGGCGTCGCAATCCACGCGAAATGCAGCACGTGCGTCGGTCGCACCTCCTCCATCACTTTCTTTCGATCGTTGGGATTCAGGAGATCTATGTCCCGATGACTCACTGCGTGGACGTCGTATCCCCTCTCCACCAAGAACGGCAGCGCCTGTCTGCCGATGAATCCCGATGCGCCGGTCACTAAAACTTTTTTCATACGAAATCAGAATATGTCGCATCGCGCTCCGCGATCACCGCCGGCTCCACCGGCCAGTGGATGTTGAAGGCAGGGTCATTCCAGCGCACGCCGGTGGCCGCCTCGGGTACATAGGCACCGCTGATCATGTAGAGCACTTCGGTATCGGGTTCCAGCGTCACAAATCCATGCGCGCAGCCCGGAGGAATGTACAACGCCCGATGATTCTCCGGTGACAGCTCGGCACTGAACCATTGCTTGAATGTCGGCGATTCCGGCAGCAGATCAATCACCACGTCGAACATCTTGCCGCGGGTGCAGCGCACTAATTTCGTCTCCCCATGTGGCAGCTGCTGATAGTGCATCCCGCGCAGCGTGAACGCTTCGGTATTCATTGAAATGCAGCTGTACTCGAACTGCTCGAGTAGCTCATGTTCCTTGGCAATGGCCGGGTCCCACGTCCGTGCAAAGAATCCGCGGTCATCGGCTCGCGGGGCGATGTCGATCACAAACAAGCCGGTAATAGAAGACGCTGAAATTCGCATAAATGCATTCTATACCCCGCTTTTTGCAAAAGGAAACAATCATTGCTATTATATAATTATGTTGTTAAATGAACATTCTGATGATCCACTTGTCGACAAAGCATCGATTGAGCAGGTGTTCCCTGTCTTCCTGTCGAACGACACACGTGATGCGTTGGTGGAATTGTGCCAGCAGTCTTCTTCTGATCTAGAAGGACAAAAAGTGTTCGCCCAGAAAGTGGTGCAGTACACACGAGATTTTCTTCTGCGATATCCTCAAGTTGCCGAGGCGCTGTTTATTGGTGAAGAGCTCGGCGGCAAAGCAAAGCAGGATCGATTCCATGCGAAAGCCGTCAATAAATATACAGGGCGTGATGTCCGTCGCGGTGATATCTGGAACGGGGCGGGAGAGCACTCCCTCGCAGTCGGTATGCTTGCAGAGATTCTCGCACAGAAAATGAAACTACCTGATGCATCTGTGCAGCGTATTGCAATGGCCGGCGCATTGCATGACTGGTGGAAGAAGCACGAGATTATGCATCTATGGGATGCAGAGGATCAGTTGAAAGCGGGGAACTATGATCTCACAGCAAAAAATACGATGAATAACCCGGCAGTCATTGCAGAAATACGAGAAGCATTTGATACAGCTAAGCAAGAAGATCAGAACGGCTTACGCGCTCTTGGTGTTCCAGAGGATGTCATAGAACTCGCGGGTGCCAGCAGAATTCGGACGAAAAAAGGTCCGCAGACCGATGAAGAATTGATCATCTTCTTCCTCGACTTTGTCATGGCAGGAGTAAGACCGACAGATATGTTGGGGAGGATCAGCGAAGCGCTGAGTCGTCATTCAACATATACAGCATACGAGAATTCATATCGAGACGATCTTGGCGGTCGAACAATCCATGAAGCTCTTCTCCATGGGATGGGGCATGACATTATCGAAAGAATTGCTGGACGTATTGGCTACCATTGGGATCTTAATAAGATTGATCGACATCTCACAAATCTGTTTGTGGAGGCAGTGAATAAGATTGGCGAATCTTAGAGATTTCCGATGATGTCACGAATTCGAGTGGCAATGCTCTCATTTCGCGCAATGATGGTCGGAATCACGCCATCCTGTGTTAAGTCGATATGCTCGCCGTGCATGCCCGATACGACTGCTCCTGCTTCCAGTGCGATTGCAATACTTGCGGCCATGTCATAAGACTTTGCGCCCGGGTTAATGTAGGCGTCACGTTTATTCAACAAAACGCGTCGAACCGATGTCAGATAGCACGCATCACTGGTGATGTATCGAGTATGAGGTCGAAGTGTTGCAAACAGTCCTATTTGTTCAGCCAAATCTCCGTGTCCGATATCCCACGCCAAGTGACTCTGGTTCAATTCCGTAGGTGAAGATTCATTGTGCATGTTCAAACGTGTCTCCTGCTCTGTAGCGCAATCATAGAAGTATGCACCGTTTCCCTTGGAGGCATACATCTGCGTATTGTCATGCAGAAATTGAATGACGCCCATCACAGGTTCGCCTTTATAAAGCAGGCCAACAGAAATACCTGACTCGTCCTCTCGGCTAAAGTTATAGGTGCCGTCGATCGGATCGATGTCCCATTTCCAGTCACTTTCTTTCATACCCTGATCCCCTTGTTCTTCTCCTTTAATGGAATCATATGGGAAACGCTCTTTAATTGCTGTAACAATCAGTTTTTCCGAAAGTTGATCGGCTTCGGTCACCAAATCATATTTCTTTCCATCATTCGTCGTTCCATCCCGCTTCTCCTGTATTTTCATCTTTCCACTCGATCGAAGCGTAAGAACATGCGCAGCAACATCCTCTACTACTAGCCGAATAAAATCCTCGGTTTCCTTCAAGTTCCGGTCTTCTAACAAAGGTTCGACTGTAGTGGTTGGCGTATTCATAAGATACTATAATTAAGTAATTTGTGCACTTTGTCAAATAACCCTCACCTCCGGCACCGGCACAATGAATTTGCCGCCGCGGTTCCGGTATTCCTGCTGCTGCATGAAGATTTCGTCGACGAAGTTCCACGTCAGAAGCAGCACATAGTCCGGCTGGTCCTCCAGTAACTTCTCCACCGGTTCAATCAGCAGATGCGTCCCTGGTGCATAGAAGCCCTGTTTCACGGTGCTGCGGTCGACGATGTAATCGACGAGTGTCTTATCAATCCCGAAGTAATTCATCAGCGTGGAGCCCTTCGCGGAGGCTCCATACACTGCAATACGCTTGCCCTGCGCTTTCAGCGTGCGAAGCAGATCCATCAGGTTCTTTTTCAGATCAGCGACGCGTTCAGCGAATGCACGGTAGGGCTCCGGCGTATCGACACCCCATGATGTTTCCGCATCCAGCAGCGCTGCAACGGTCTCGTCCGGCTTGGCATGTTCTGCATGCTGGAGGAACACGCGCAGCGATCCGCCATGCACGGCGATGCGCTCCACGCGTGTCACGGTCAGTCCGAACTGCGCGCAGAGATAGGCGAACGCGGTCAGCGAGAAGTAACACATGTGCTCGTGGTACATCTGGTCGAACTCCGTGTGATCAATCGTATCGATACCGTAGGCAAACTCGATCACAGCGACCCCTTCTGGCTTCAGCAATGCGGCTATGCCTGTGGCGAAATCTCGTTGATCCGCGACGTGCGGCATCACGTTGTGTGCATGAATCACGTCCGCCTGCGATCCCTCAGCCACTAGTTCTTTTGCCTGCTTTTCGGTGAAGAAGACGTTGAGCGTCGGCACGTTTTCTTTCGTCGCAATCTCCGCAATGTTCGTTGCCGGCTCAATGCCGAGCACCGGAATCCCCTTCTCCTGGTAGAACTTCAGCAGGTATCCGTCATTGCTCGCGATATCGATCACCAGACTTTTTTCATCGAGTTTCCGCTCATCGACCAACCGGTGTGCGAGTGTTTTGCAGTGGAGGAGGAACGCGTCGGAAAAGGACGACCGGTAGAAGTAATGCGCGAAGAGTGTCGCGGGGTCGACATTCTCGGTGATCTGCAGCAGCGTGCAGTGCGGACAGCGCACAAGATGCAGCGGATACCGCTCCTCCGGTTCTTGCAGCTGATCAACGGTCAGCAGGGCGTTCGCCAAAGGCGTCTCGCCGAGATCCAACACTGACTCGAGCGTCGTGTTCAGACAGGAACGACAGCGCGTGATCGTCGGCATCTTACTTCTGCAGGAAATCGGTATACCAGGCGATGGTGCGTTTCAGCCCTTCCTCCAGCGGAAGCTTGGGTGTCCAACCAAGGACGTCACGGGCTTTTTTCGCACTAAGATGCTGCTTGAGAATTTCGCCGCTCGCTTGGTTCAGCACCTGTGGCTTCATCGTCGATCCCATCAGATCCAGAATCTTCTGCGTCAGTTCCAGTACTGTCAGCGGCTCTTCGGTGGAGAAGTTAAACACTTCACCGCGCAGGTTCGTATGACCGTGCATTTTCTCGGCGAGGAGGATGTATGCGTCTGCGCCGTCTTCGACGGAGAAGTAATCGCGGACGAATGATCCATCCGATCGGATTGTTGGTGGGTTGCCGCGCAGAACCGCACGGATGGTTCCCGGCACAATGCGGTTCCAGTTGAGGTCGCCGGGTCCGTAGAAGTTCCCGCAGCGCGAGATCGTGATGTTCATCCCGAAGTCGAGCGCGTAACTCTGCGCGATCATATCGGTGCAGGCCTTCGACACGTCGTACGGATGTTTCGCGAGGAGCGGCATCTCTTCGGTGTAGGGGAGCACCGGCTGATCGCCGTATGCTTTGTCTGATGACGCGACGACGATCTCCTCCACCAGTGGAGACCTTCTGCAGGCCTCCAGGAGACTCCACGTCCCCCGGATGTTGCTTTCGAACGTCGATACCGGATTGCGGTTTGCAACGCCCACAATGGCCTGTGCTGCGAGGTGTATGACGGTGCGGATCTCATACTCCCCCAGAATCCTCTCCATGAAGGGCTGATCACAAATATCTCCATCCACGGTAATCACACGGTTGAAGTCGTCAGAATGGGCCAGTTCCGACTGTGGAACGATATCCCTGCGCAGCACGACGACATCGGCTCCAAGCGCGCGGAGTCTGGAGACCGTCATGGAGCCCACCAGACCGAAGGCCCCGGTGACAAACACCCGCCGGTCCTGCCAGAAGGGGTGCATCAGGAGACGACGGGAGTAATCGGTGTATACAGCTGCTGCATCACCGCATCCTTCGCGCGAATCATCTCCGGCGACAGTGCCGGCTGGAGCCACTTCGCCCACGGAGCGTCACCGGTATCCCATAACTCGTTGAGTTTGAGCGCCTCGCGGTACGTGTCCATCGCGTAGAAGAATCCTTCATGGCGGAAGGCCATCAGCTGGCCGTCACGTGCGAGTTTTTGAAGAGGTTCCTGCTCCATCACACACTCAGGGTCCAGTGAAAGATAGTCGAAGAAGCTCTTGTTGAAGACGAAGATGCCTGTCGAGATCCATCCCTCCGTCTGCGGCTTTTCCGCGAATGAATGCACTGATCCGTGATCATCCATATCCAGTACGCCGTAGCGCGATACGGGCCGGACGGATACGACGGAGCCGATGCGGCCGTGGCTCTTATGGAACGCAATCAAATCGCTGATGTTCACGTCCGACAATCCATCGCCGTACGTCACGCAGACGAGGTCGTCGTCGACGTACTTCTCCACCTGTTTCACGCGCGAGCCTGTCATGTTCGTCTCACCGGTGTTCGCGAGCGTCACCGTGAAATCCTCTTCCCCATGCACGCCGTGCGTCTGGATGCTGCGATGATCGCCCAGGTTGATGGTGCAATCGTTGCTCATCGCCTGGTAGTTCAGAAAATATTCTTTGATCATGTCGCCCTTGTAGCCCAGGCATAGGACGAAGTCCTTCAGGCCAACGTGCGCGTAGGACTTCATGATGTGCCAGAGGATCGGCTTCCCGCCGACCAGCACCATCGGTTTCGGTTTGAATTCCGTCTCCTCACGCAAACGCGTTCCCTGGCCGCCGCAAAGGATAATGACCTTCATGGAGCCATGCTATCGCCTCTGGTAGCCAAGGGGAAGGTGAGTTAGGATGCTCCCACTATGAAAACGCTTAAGGAGCCAATCGCCAAAGTCGCACAAAAATTCGGTGTAAAGCTTGTTTCTCTTAAAACGCACACCGGTCCAAAAGGGGATATGGACCCCGCATTCCGGCCGATGTTTGAAGCATGCAAACCCTACACATTGCTCCATGTCGAGCGGATGTACAGCCTGTACAAGGCGGTTCAGTACATCGTCAAAAAGGGCGTGCCAGGAGACTTTGTGGAGTGTGGAGTCTGGAAAGGAGGCGCCTCGATGATGATGGCGAAGACATTGATGCTGCTTGGCGATACCAGCCGCACCATTTACATGTACGACACGTACGAAGGAATGGCGGAGCCGACACCGGAAGATAAAGCAGTGATGGAAGGAAAGGAGAACGTGCGCGAGGTGTGGGAGCAATCGCAGAAAGGAGATCACAATGAATGGTGTTATGGCCCGCTCGATGGCGTAAAAGCAGCGATGGCATCGACTGGCTATCCAGCCGATAAAATCGTCTACATTAAGGGTAAAGTGGAGGACACCCTTCCTGCACAGAACCCTCCAGGACAAATTGCGATTCTGCGCTTGGACACCGACTGGTATAGCTCCACGAAGCATGAGATGGAGACCCTCTATCCGCAGTTGGTGCAGAACGGGGTGCTGATTCTCGATGACTACGGCTATTGGGCAGGTGCACGTCAGGCAGTGGACGAATACTTCGCCAAGCACAACATCACGATGTTCCTGCACCGCGACGACGAATCTGGCGCAACCGGCATCCGCTCATAATCTCATGATGACAAAGCAGACATCCCTCGCGCTTGGCATCTCCGCGATCGGTCTGCTGTTTCTGGTGTTCCTCGGAGTCCGGCACTACGACTACAACGTCAGTGGGTTACTCCATATGGATGTGCCGTTTGGTGAACTGCACCAAGTTCCACCAGGGGTTGTTTTGTATTCGGATGCGGCCTACGACGGCATGCTCTACTACCAAGTCGCGCGCGATCTCCCCGCATTGTTTACCGACGGTCAGACATCGCTCGATTCGCCGTATCGTTTCCAGCGCATCCTGCTGCCATTGTTCACGTATATCGTCTCATTCGGTCAGGCGCCCCTCTTCCCCTACGCCTTGCTGATCCTCAACCTTGCTGCAGCTCTTGGGTCACTGCTCATTCTTCTGCGTATCACGGGAAAAATCACGATCCACAGCTTTACGATTATCGCGAATCCGGCTGTGTTGGTTGGCATCCTCTACACTCTCACAGAACCACTGAGCATCTTCTTCATGATGCTGTTTTTCCTCTTCTGGAAGAAGAATAAAGAGAACCTGAACGCAGCATCCGTTTCCATGTTGATTCTTTCGATGCTTGCGCGGGAAACGACGGTCTTTCTCATCGGCCTGCTGTTTTTGTGGTATCTCTGGAAGCGCCGATGGATGCAGGCGATTGTGTCGCTGATTCCGATTGCAGTGCTCATCGCATGGCAGGCGTTCCTCATTCATCAGCTAGGTGAGCGGGGATTCCAGGCGAACAGCAACATTATCGATATCCCCTTCTGGGGGCCGCTCTCGGTGCTGACACGTATGACCGATGGCATCACCAGTTACCTGCTCTCTGCCGTTGCACTGATGCTCTTTGTCTTCCCGCTCTTCATGCACAGCGCTCGAACATTCCTCCGAAAGAAATTCACCATCGACGTGTGGGATCTGCTCGTTGCAGGACTCGTTTTCACCATGATTACGATGGACCATCACATGTGGGGCGCTATCACCAGCATTGGCCGCGTCGTCACGCCGATGTATCCGGTCTATGCGCTCTATGCAGCAGCGCGCGATACGCGGTTTTTACGGATTCTCTCCGGCATTTTAATTGGCCTCAGCCTTATTGCGGCGGTCGGTATTGCCTCTGTTCCGCATCCGTTCGTCATATCGTAATTGGTGAAGATCGCTATACTGCCTACCGCATGAATAAGAAGGCACCATTTTTATGGCTTTCCCCTGCCCTCTCCGCGTTTGGGAAGAGGTTTGGTATTGATGCCCACTACTACGCAAAAAATTCGTTTTTCGTCGTACTGGGTCAAATGCTGTCAGTGCTTCAGGGGCTAATTGCGGGGTATTTCGTCGCGCGCGTGTTCGATCAGACAATGTACGGACAGTATCAGTTCATGTTGAGCGTTGCCGGCACACTGGGGTTATTCGGTCTGCCCGGGCTCTCAACCGCTGTTGCCCGTGCGTGGGCGCGCAATGAGGGCTTCTCGATGCGTGCAGTCACCAGACATCACTTAATGGTCTGTCTCGTCGGGTCACTATTGCTGTTGGCCTGTATCCCCTTCCTCGAGTACTACAACCGCCAAGAGTTCTGGCCGCTGTTCCTTGTCGCTGCACTGTTCTTCCCGCTCGCGCCTATTGCGATGGTGCGTTTTGGGACGTTCACGGTCGGTAAAGCTCGTTTCGATATCGCTCTAAAAGTATCGATCGTTTGCAGTGTACTCACCGTTCTAGCGACGTTGGCGGTCATCTATGTCCATCAGTCCGCGATGTTGATGTTGATGATCAGCATGGGTCTGACGCCAATCATCTATCTCATCGTCAGCCGAAACCTTATTCCTCCAGCAGAGAAAGGATTAACAAACACGAAAGACATCATCAAATATGGCTGGCAGCTCACGCTAGTGACGCTTCCAGTAAATCTCGTCTGGTATCTCGATAAGTTGCTGATTTCGCATTTCTTCGGCCTCAATCAACTCGCAACGTTCTCCGTCGCCCTTCTTATTCCCGAGCAGATAAAGATTCAGGTGAAGCAGTTCTTGCCGGTCGGCTTTGCCAAGCAGGCCTCTGCGGAGGACTCCACGGAGCGTCGTAGCAAACTGATTAAAGCGGTATTGATCGGCACGGCGATCTTTGCGGTGGGAATCGCCGCATACATTGCCATCTGCCCATTCATCATTCCCCTGCTCTTCCCAAAGTATGACGCCCAACAAGTGATTCTGCTCACGAGTATTGCGGCCATCACATTGGTGACCATGCCTGGAGCCCTCTTTGCGCAGTATCTGGAGGCTCAGGGAATGATCCGCGCAAACAGAATTGCCAACTGGAGCGCTGTCGTCGCGTTCGCGATCGGCCTTGTCACCTTAATCCCCTTCTACGGTTTGCTTGGAGCGGTGTTGGCTCGCGGCGTCTTCCGCTTTGTCTACTGGGGTGCCACGTGGTGGTTTGTACTGACGATGCCGGTGAAACCTGTGGTATCTCAGACAAATCGGTAAGCACTCATCCCCTCTTTCGTCTCCCATAAGGTGGCCGGCGACGGATCCGGAGAAGGCCTCGCCGGCCGCCTTTTCGGACATAGCGAAGAAGACAAAACAATCCAGATCATCGAAGTTTGCTGCGTCAATCCATCCTCCTTCATGGATGCCTCCAGAATGAGTATGATGCCCTCCATGGAGACTTCATTCTTAACTATCGCGGAGGCCATCGAACAGACAGGCAAATCCGCTTCGACTATTCGCCGCATCATCCGCACTATCGCCGATGATTCCAACCATGCTGACCGAGATGGTATTCAGCCGTCTGTGAAGGAGGTTGCTGCCTACAAGAAGAAAGGGGAGAACTTCACGTGGAAGATCCGCGCGGATCTCTTGATGCGCGAATCGGCTTCAGCCCAGAAGAAAGAGAAAAAGTCCTCGTCCGATGTCTCGCCGGACATTCTGACTATTCTCAACAAAGAGCTCGAACTGAAGAATCAGCAGATTGAGAAGCAGTGGGAAGTTATTCATGCCTTGAACGATCGCCTGCGCGAAGGAAACATCCTCATGGGATCGCTCCAGAAGCGTCTTGGCCCTCCAGCCGATGTAACACCCTCGGAGACCGTCGTTGAAGCAGCTCCAGTGGCTGCATCCACGGAGGTATCCACCAAGAAGAGGGGATTGTTTGGGTGGAGGAGACGATAAGTTGAAGAATGGTTCGGTGTCACCCTGAGCGTAGTCGAAGGGTCACCATGACGAATCCATAGTTAGAGGAAATTATTCAACTGATAATGGTTCGGCAAGCTCACCATGACGAGCCCATTTCGTTTTAAGGGCACTTCGACAAGCTCAGTGCCCCTTCTTGAGCGGTGAGCCTGTCGAACCGCCCCATACACTTTAAAAGCGAGCGTCCCCCTGAGCCTGCCGAAGGGTCAATCAGCAATCTTAATCTTCGCGCCAACCTCCGGCTTGCTGAATTGGAGGTAGGAGGAGCGATACAGACGCGTGTAGCTATCTTCATCGGCCATCCATTTGCGGACGATATCGATATTCTTGTTCTTATAGATTGCGAGGGCTCCAGGCTCAATGTCGCGGAGGCTGGTACCGAGGTACATCGCCTGGCTGACGTTGCCGACAATGATCTTCACCATGCCGTTCTCATCCTTCGCAGCTTCAATCTTCTTCCACGTTGCTTCAACGTCACCTGTGTGGCTGATCATGTTGCCGAAGCGATCGACGTAGGCCAATTCCCACTTGTCGTCCGGATAGTTCGGAATAACGTCATCGATCTTCTGTTCAATCAGATCGACACCGTGGTCGGGGTGGAGCAGGAAGGGTGTGTAGCTGCTGCGGAACTGCTCGGTTGGTCCGTGGATCGTGTTCTTCTCGTTGTTCAGTACGTGGAGGGTCTTCAGCTTGTGCTTGATCGTAGCCAAGCCTGCTGGGTTGGTGGTCACAATGCGGATGCCGTCGGCCGTTGCCACGTAGAACGGTGCTCCGTTCTGCTGCTTGTCCAAGCGGGGAGCGGCGTTAATGAAGACGCCGGTTGTCGTGTTGCGATACTCCTCCTTGGCTGCTGCGCTCATGTAGGGCGACTCCAATGCCTGCTCGTGCAGCTCAAACAAGAGGCGTAGCACGTGCTCCGTAATTGTTTCACGACCGTAGATGTCGAATTCCCGGCGAACCTCTTCTAGCGGAAAAGACCGGAAGTCGGTCGAAAGAAGGGCATCTGCGTCATCCTGTAAGAACGGGTTCTTACTGCGTCCGTAGGTATCTGAGAACAGATATACGCGGCGAAGCTGGGTGTAGGCCATGCAGGATGGGGAAAAAGGGCGGGGGAATAATAGGGGAAGAATTCCTGAGGGCAACCAGAAATTTAATGCTTTGAAAATATCTTGGATAATTGAGAATGTAGAATTGAGAATTAAGAATTAACGCCAAATACGTATCTAATTCTGCATTCTGAATTCTTAATTCTGAATTAAGACAAATTCGCCCGTCGTGTATGCCAATCCGTCGCCTTCTCGTAGGCGTGGGCGGCACGGAGGACTGATGGTTCATCCCACTGCTTGCCCATCAGCTGGAGGCCAATCGGGAGGTTTTCTTTGGAGAATCCGCAGACCATGCCGAGAGCGGGGATGCCCGCCATTGGCTGCGCACATAGGAAGACGTCCTCCAGATACATCGCCACAGGGTCATCTTGGTGGGCTCCAACGGTGAAGGCCGGAGTGGGGGAGGTCGGGGACAAGATCAAATCAACCTTCTGGAAGGCGTCATCAAACTCCTGCTTCAGAATGGTGCGGACTTTCTGTGCCTGGCGGTAGTACGCGTCAAAATATCCGGCAGAGAGTGCGTAGGTTCCAATCATGATGCGGCGCTTCACTTCCGATCCGAAGCCCTCCGAACGCACATGATTGTAGTATTCAATCAGATTTTCGGGGTGGGGTGCCTGTGGTGAGCCTGTCGAACCATGTCCATAACGGACGCCATCGTAGCGAGCCATGTTGGAGCTCACTTCACAGGGCGTGATCACATAATACGTCGCCACGGCGTACTTCGTGTGTGGCAGGCTGATATCGACCAGCTCCGCGCCCATAGACTTCAGCACGTCTGCGGCCTGGCGAACAGAGGCCTCAACCTCGGGGTTCATACCATCAATGAAATACTCTTTTGGCAGACCGATCTTCATGCCCTTCACATCGCCGGTAAGCGCAGCGCGGTAATCGGGAACAGCGACATCGCCCGTTGTCCCATCCAGCGGATCTCTTCCTGCGATCGTCTGCAAAATAATTGCGAGGTCTTCAATGGTCTTTGCAAACGGGCCGATCGTATCAAGAGAGCTGGCCATGCTCATCACGCCAAAGCGGCTCGTGCGTCCGTAGGTCGTACGCAGTCCAGCGCATCCGCAGAATCCTGCTGGCTGTCTAATCGATCCACCGGTATCTGTTCCCAATGTAAAAATGCTCATGTCTGCGGCAACGGCCGCCGCCGATCCGCCGCTGGAGCCACCTGCAACACGCGTCGTATCCCACGGATTACGCGTTGGACCATAGCAGGAGGTCTCCGTGGAGGCTCCCATGGTGAACTCATCGGTGTTCGTTTTTCCTAGGCTGATTGCCCCAACGTCGTTCAAGCGGTTGGTGGTGGTGGAGTTGAAGGGTGGGACGTAGTCTTTTTTCCGCAGCATGTTGCTGCAGGCCGTGGTTGGAACCCCTTCTTCACAGAACACATCTTTCGCTAAATAGGGGATTCCTGTCAGTGGGTGATTGAACTGTCCGTCGGAATCTATTTTTTTGGCTTTCTCTAGGGCTCGGTCAAAATTCGTATGTACCACTGCATTGAGCGTGCCGTTTACCGCTTCAATACGATCAATGGAGGCCTTCACGAGATCCTCCGCGGAGATCTCTTTGGAGCGGAGCTTATCGTGTGCCTGAGTGATAGTGAGAGTATTCAGCATACTTAACCGTGCGCAGAAGGCGTTCGAATCTGATGATCGTCGATAGGCAGAGGGCTGGTGGCCAGCAATGCATCAGGTTCCGCAATCGGGCTCGGGTAGATTGTATCTTCCCGCAGGCTGTTCGTCTGGCCCGTAACCTGTGCTGTCGCCTCTACGCCATCAGTTTTCACCTCCTGCAGCAGGTCGATGTACTTTAAAATAGACGTCAGTTCCGTCGTGAATTTGTCGACTTCAGCATCGCTGAGCGTGAGCCGCGCGAGCTTTGCGATATGCCGGACCTGGTCTGCGGTCAGTTGGGTCATGTGCACCGGAGGATATCGATGTATGCTCTGTCTATGCAACTCCAGCGTCTTTCCGGCCGCAAAACCAATGACTACGTGCTCCGCCGTGGTCGACAGTGGAAGGGGAAATTGTTCACGGTTAGCTGGATATCGGGGCCTCCACGGCTCCATGCGGAGAAGCCCGGATTATACGTCGGGACATTCGCATCCACCCGTCTCAGTAAATCGGCGGTGGAGCGCAATCGCATGCGTCGCAGAGTGCGTGAAGCACTCAGAATTATCGCAAAAGAATCCACCGATATTCCCTCCGCGCAGTTGTTGATCCATCCGCGCTCTGCTAGCCTCAAAGCCTCATTTGAAGACATCGTCCGCGAGATGCGGGCGTTCCTCCTCCAGCTTCCACCATGGCCGATAAAAAGCGATCGTCCCGTATCTGGGACTTCCTCCTAATTCTTGCCGTCGTCTACCTTGCGGTGGATGTTGGTATGCGATGGTTCTTTCCTAAGGCTGACCCTACCGAGGTGAATCAAATTGTGTTATCCGTGAAGGATGCAACGGTATCCGTTGGAGGCGCACCGGAGATCATCGTGAGAAATAACACCAATCAATCCATCGCCATTAGTGCAGATGCATGTTTGCCGGTGGCTGTGTATCGCACAACAGGCTCCGGCCGTACCATGATCAACGGTGAAGCGGAGGCCGACTGTGAAGGCCTTCCGGAGATGATTGCGGCAGGGGAGTCGGCAGAGATGAGCTTGGCACCCTGGAAGTTCTCGATCTTCGGCCAGACAGGCGTGTACGAGCTTGAGCTGCGTGTGGGATCGGGTGGCGGAATTGATGAGCCCGTCACCGCGCAGTTGACCGTCGGTGAGCCCGGATTTTTCGCGCGGATCTTCCGCGCTTTCATCACCAAGCCGCTCTTGAATGCGCTGATCTTCATCGCATCGATTCTTCCCGGACACGATCTCGGTCTCTCCATCATCATTCTGACTCTCCTCGTAAAACTGATTCTGTTCATTCCGACCCAGCATGCGTTGGAAGGCCAGAAGAAGATGCAGATGCTGCAGCCGAAACTCGAAGCGCTGCGCCGTCAGTACAAGGACGATGCGGTCAAAATGCAGCAGGAAACGATGAAGTTATGGAAAGATCACAAGGTCAATCCGTTTCAATCCTGCCTGCCCCTGCTGGTGCAGTTCCCCGTGCTCATCGGGCTCTTCTACGTCATTCGCGACGGCGTGCATCTGGGGCTTTCACGGCATTTGATTTATCCGTTCTACCAAGATCTTGGTTGGACGTTCGATACGCAGTGGCTCGGGTTTGACTTGAATCAGCCGTACATCTGGGTCTTCCCGCCGCTTCTGGTCGTGTTGCAGTTTATTCAGATGAAGTTGAGCTTCATGATTGCCGACAAGAAGAAGGCAAAAGAGATCGCCGAGAAGACAACACCGCAGGCCGATACGCCCCAGGAAATCCAGCAGCGCATCATGCTCTATGCACTACCACTGCTGATCGGTTTCTTTGCTCTCAGTTATCCGAGCGCACTCTCCGTTTACTGGGGCTTCTCGACACTCTTCGCCATCGGACAGCAGATGCTGGTGAATCGTGAGCATATTCGGCCGTAATGGGAGGAAAAACTTCTTGCACCGCAGAAAGACGGGCGTAACGTATGCGGTAATATGGCTGCTGAGCGCAAAGATGGGTCCGAAGAGACAGAGGGATCGGTGGATGATCTTGAAAGAATCCGACTGGTCGATTCTGTTGGCGATATTCAGCGAGAGTGGAGAGAGCGATACGACCGGGCGCTGCGAGCCGACGCTCGCGGAGTGGGGCACACGAAACCCAAGCCGTTCATGTCGTTTAAAGAGTGGAGAGGGACCGGCGTGAGCATCTACTGATCGCTTACCGCGGATCGTTCTTGGCATTGTATTCGCCGCGTCGTGCGAGTTCGTTCTGTTCCGCATTGAGCGTGAACTGAGCCTGTGCTGCAGCGATGTTATTGGCTCTGTCTTTACTCCAAAGTTCCACCGGTTTGCGGTGTGCCGCGCGTCCGAACGATGACGTCACGGTGAACGGTGCGTTCTGTGCAGATACTTCACGGACAATCGCGTTGAAGTACGCGGTGCTTGCGGTATCAGTCAGGCCGCCCGAGAGCATCAGCACGAGTGGTACGGCAGGATCAATCGTCTCGTTCCAGAGAGCAACGGTTACCGCTGCAACTTCTTCCGGCGATGCCTGAGCGTCAGCAGCCTCTCCAGAGGTCACAGCATTCGTTTTAATCGCGATCAGGTCCTTTCGTACTCCAGCTGCAGTCAAACTTCTATCGAGCGATTGTAGAGCCTTTCTAGAGGTCTCTGCGTGTGCCTCGATGCTGTGTGAGCCGGTGCGTACGACTTCGGGTTCCAGTAAAAGCAGAATCGAGTGCTCAAACGCCTGGCATTCAGCGGCCATCTGCGCGAGTGCATCCATGCCGCGATCAATAATGTAATCGGATTCGCCGACCCGTAGTTCCTGTCGCGCTTTTGCCGCGGTGATCCGTCCGCCGCTGCGTTCGAAATACGTCTGTAGATCTTTGGCCATCGTCTCGACACCCTTGACGATTTTTCCGCCGTTGAAGCCCGGCACCTCGCGCATGCCCAAGTCGATTTTGACGACCGTTTCCTGGCCGTTCTCCTGCAGGAATTCTGGGAAGGTGACAGGGCTGCCGTCGGCAACGGTCGCATCGAGCAATTCCGTCGTCAGAATGACGCCTTTGTAGAGATGTTTGAAGTTCGGCGTTGCAAAGAGGATCCGGCGGTATTCACGGCGCATCTCTTCGGTTGCCGGAATAGACAGCCGCTCGAGCATCTTATTGGCCGAGTTCACACTCTCATCAAGCGCACATAAATTCCCTGAACAAAGGTTGTTCAGAGTCTTCTGCAGGCGGGCGATTTGTGTGGGTGTCAGTTCGAGCATGAAAAAAGGTTCTATGCCTTCAGTATACCAGAAAACGGCCTCCGGCGGTATTGCCCGGATAAGCAAAAAGACGTGCAGCGAGTGGGAACTCGCTGCACGGTGTCCTCATCCTGAGGACGTGTTAAGGCGGATCAGGCCTTAACGCGCGGCTGGATCACCCCCTTTCTGCGAAGCGTCGGACGTCAAAAATTCCGAGTGAGAAGTAATTCCGTCGCATGGGCGGGCTCCTAGAAGGAGAGGTGAGTATCGCTGTCATACAAAACAGCGACCGGTCTGAGTTGAAAGAATCGGGCCTCCAGATGTATGGAGGCCCGGGGTGTATGGAGGAGTGCCCGCTACTACTTCTTCGCGGGGCGCACACGATGAATGTTGTATTTGCGTCCAGGGTTCACGCGCATGTTCGCACGATCTTTGCGACGTTTGCCCTTGCCACCATACAACATCAAACGAGTGCTCAGAATCATCATATTCTCCTCGTGTTACTGCGTCCGCAGTACCCCACGACCATGCGGGGTAACTTCTGCAACGCAGACCGGTTGCTGCCAATTGTGTGAAGGATCAGCTGTATCGACTAACCAGTACGTATCAACTGCATGCTATTCCTGTTTTGTCCGCAGTAAAGCCCAAAGAAAAAAGTCATTTCTGCTTTACACCAAGCCGAAAAAGATGATAATGCGCGGGCTCTAGCGCGTCGTGCATGAAGCACACGGCAAAGAGCTGCTCATCTAGAAGGAGTTGAACATGAGCAAGTCGGTCCTTTCTTCTTCCGCGTTTGATCGCAGTCTGCAAACCATGGAGCAGGTGCTGATTAAAGCGGGTGCTTCTCCCTCCACGATCGCCCAAACGATCGCACGTCTCAAAGGGGGAAGGCGACAGCGTCGTCACGGTCGTCGGATGCGAGATGTTGATCTTCTCGTTCTCGGTGATCATGTCCTCGACGCGACACGGGTGGATCCCATCTGCAACTGATCCACCACTCTCACAACCCGTTCCGCGCATGATTGCGTGGAGCGGGTTTCTCTTTATCAGTACGCAGAAATCCGAATCGTTTGAAGGATTCCCCCCAGCCGCCACAAAGGACGACTGGAGGGGTAATGGCTCCTTCCTACTGCTTGCTGGACCGCCGGCGGGCTGCCATGTAATCGGCGAGCGTTTTCACCGGTGGCGTCGGACGATGCGGGTTCGGCTTCGTGATTTCATGCAGCGTCACCTTCACTTGGTGACGACACAGACGAGCTTGGCGCGTAGACATGATCAACTTCCTCGAGATGATTAGGAGCCCACCGCATATCACATCCCCCTCCGGAATGTGATCGATGCGGGTTTCTGGGTACGATGATGACAAATAGCAGTTACTATATTAAAATACTATATTTTAATAAAAATGTCAA
>CAZUVN010000011.1:4342-23363 GCA_964623835.1 uncultured Candidatus Peribacteria bacterium | reverse complement strand
GACGTAATCAGTTTTCATCAAAACCCGCACAATCGGTGAAGAATAAAACATTTAAAAATATTGGATCGCCATTTACGTTTTCCCATCCGGATACATGGAAAGCCGACACGATGAAATCTGCCGTCTTCCTCAGTCCGATTGTCAGTGGATATACACCGGCTGCAAACGAGGACAGTAGAATTTCCTTGGGGGTGGATCGCGTACCGAGCAAGAAGAATTACTCCGCCAAAGAGCTCGATGCGTATTTCACCGCCCGTACCACCATGTCTTCGGCCGTTCAGGATGTCGATTGGTATGTTCCGTCATTCAACCTCGTGAGTTCCGGCAGTGTGCTGCTTGCGGGAAAGCCTGCACGTGAATATGTGTACACAGGTGAGAGCAGGAGCATCAAGTATCAGTATCGCCTAATTCTCGCATCATTTGATCAGCAGTTGTATTCCGTCTTCTATAAAGCACGACCGGGAACGTTCGAGAAAGATCAGCCAGTGTTTGATGGTGTAGTGAAGTCCCTAAAAATTCAGCAGAAAAAAGCCGCATCATCTGCGGCTTCTTCTGTGAAATCGTCTAGTTCTCGCAGGCGTAGATGAGTTTCAGGAAGCTTGATAAGCAATCTATCTATTGGACAGAGAGAAGTCTGCAATAATTTTGTCCATCTCCTGAAGGAGAGGATCCTGCGAAAATTGTTGTGTAAAATCACTTAGACCTATTCGAGCATCTTGTTCATTCACATAATTTCTCATAGTACGGGGAACGTCATGAGGAATCGTTTTGATAATAATCAATGGCCAACTTGATCTATCCGTCTTAATAGCAAACATTTTGCCTAGCAAGGAATGATTGCCAATTTCAAACGGAGGTTTCATCACTCCATAAAATGTATAAGCACTGTATCGCGCAATTGGTAGGAACTTACAGTCATGTAGCATTAAAGATCCGGTTTCAGCTATCTTACAAAAATCTTTGTCCATGATCGATCTGTACACATTCCACTCAGTAATATCTTCAGTCTTTTTTGAAACGAATGTCATTTCAATTGAGGAGCTTTTATCTTGAGTATAAAACCGATAGGTATTGGGGGTTTCTTTAACCGGATCTTTTAAGAAAATAGAATCATAGGTCAGTTTAACCGGTACATTTCCAACAAGGCTTGCAAAATATCTGCGGCCTGATTCATCCGATAAAGGTATTGGTTTCTCTAGCACACTTTGGATATAAGGTGCATTGCTGTTTCGATATGTGACAAGATAGTAAATGTTCTGATAATCGTATATATACGAATTTGTCAGACATCTGTGCTCGGCCTTTAATACGCGGATATCATTTATAAGATTCCAATTTTCTCCATCGAGAAGATGAGGACACTGTGACAGGAGATTATTCTTTGATTCAATACCTCTCAGGGTCATAATATTTATTGAGGCAATTGGGCCCTTAAAAGAAGTATCAGGGAGACTTGTAAATGTAATGGCATAGTAGTCTTCCATTGATTCAGCAGCATCTTGAGCTCTCATAGGAACGGATTCTTTTGTACTTTCGTGGTATGATGGAAGCCTCAGCTGGAATGGGAGGTTCTGTACAGTGCGGTAGTCCCATTCATCCGGAATCTTCTTACTATTTTCTTCGGTCAGCTTAAAAAAATCATTCCTCTCTCTTTGTTCGATTTCGCTGGAAAGAGGGCGTATACGAATATATGACATTGCTTTCCATGCAGAATCAACATTTCTGATATCGGTATCCGGATAGTATTGAATGACTATTCTATTATCATTGTGATAGATTACAAAAAAATAACGAATATCTCTTGTAATGCCAGTGGCTCTAATCTGACGAACTAGTATACGTTGCTCGGCATCAAAGAAGGAATTTAGATGCTCTATTTTCCCGCGAAAGGGGTCGAAAGTTAATTGGGTCTGGCACTTCGAGAATTCTTTACAAGGCTGATCGATAAAAAGACCAAAATACCCGCTACTTTCCCGATTACTTGAGGTGTAGAGATCAATGGTGTTTTTTTCGTATCCCCGATTGATTGCATATGTCTTAGGAAGGGGGATGGAAAAGGGCATACCTGGAACATCTACATAAGTCCAAGGAACAGTATAAAGATTCTCAGGTGGATCATTTGTAACCCTTTTATGCTTAGTACATTCCACGGTATTTGTACTCACTCTCAGACAATGATTCGGATTTTCATAGGTAACTGGTGCGCTAACGGGTAATTTAAATAGTGGAGATCTTTTTGATGTTTCTTTCAAAGAAGGAAGCAGGAAAATAGTTAAAGAAAAAAGCAGACAGAAGAGAAAAAGCAGTGTGAGGAAAAAACGATTCTCTCGAGGTACTGCAAGAAGATTTTTCAATGGATTATTCATCTGTCCAACGGAAGGTGCTGAATATTTCCTCTGCTTGATTTTGATTTTTTGTTGCTTGTGTTACGCATACAAGTACCATCTTTTCTCCTTTCTGTGCACAGAAAGCATAAGCTGTCATATGTTCATATGGGTTTTTCTCTGGATATATACTTTTAACTCTGCAGTTTGGATCTGGAAATGAGCCATCATTTTTTTCATCTACTTCGCCCCACATATAGTAATCTTTATCAGTTTCTTGTTCTAAAATAGGATTCGAAACACCAATAATAGAATGTGCACATGAGTCAATTTTTGATGAAAAATCTACTCGCTGATACTCCGAGTCATTGGCATCGAAGCCATTAGAAATAGTGTGATCGGTAGTATAACCGCTTAATCCAGACCAATTATCAGTCCACTTTCTGTTATTCATTAAGTTGCCAAAATTGATACAGTATTCAAAATTTTCATCGCATTGATCATTTGAAGCTATTTTTTCAGGATTTGCATTAATACAGCCTGAAAGAATGATATTAGTGATAATGAATAAAAAGTATTTATTCATGATAATCAGTGGGTAATAAATTCTTTAGTAATAGTGTTCCATTCTTCCTGATCATTATCAAAACTTACCCAACGCGCTTTTGCTTCGCTTTCCCCTGAATATCTAACGGCTTTCCATACTACCTTTTTCCTTTGGGATGGACTATCAGACCAAGCTATCCATACATTACTCTCCTCACTCGAATATTGGTTCGCATCAGCAACGAACACTAATCCAGCATTTCTATCTTCAGCTCCTTTCCATCCATTTGAATTAGTATCCCATTCCACAAGTAACTCACCAGCGCCTCCACCATCCCACGCTTTCGTTTGGATGCCATTATGAGCAAGTAGTTTACGAGCATCAATCAATGATCCATCGGCCTTAAGAATCTCCAAATGTAGATGGACATTTCCGGGCGAACCAATAGCGCCGACTTCTCCGATTCTTTGACCTGCGTCAATAGTCATGCCCTCACTCAATGAACCTGTTTGGTTGCCACTTAAATCGAATATACCCATTTTGTCCATGTGCAGATATTTAGTGTACCAAATCGTTTCCTTTATTCCGTCACCATCACTATCAATTTCATGCTTAATTTTCAGTGTAGATTTGCCTGTTGCTTGATCAAACAAGATATCATCAATCGTACCCCCTGCTGCAGCATAGACAGCTTCATCATCATCTGCTGCACCCCCGCCTTTATTAAGATCGATTGCGAATAGGCCATTTCCTAAGTGGTAATTTGATGCAATCGTCCGACGCCAGCCAGTTCCACGTACAACGAAGGTTTCCATATTACTAAGTCTATCCAGTATTGCATTTTCTACAGGATCTTCATTCACTGAAAGGTGATTGTTTGCTGTTTCCGCAGATATGCCCGTATCTAGATGTACGCTAAACACATCTGTCACCAAATCGCCCGGAATACCAGCTGTGTCCGTTGCATTTTTCCATACTGCAACTTTAATACTGAAGTTGCCACTCAAGCCACTGCCAACTGAGAATCTTCGCAGTGCATCTAGTGGAACATTAACGGAAAGCAGTCCTTGTATATTTTCCATAAGAGGCGGCATGTTTGCTAACTGTACACCGTTCATATCGCAAAGATATAGGTTTGTATGATTGTAGTATGGGCTGGATCCTGTGATATCCAATGATACACGGATAGATTTATTTGATTCGACGTATGTAAATCTATCAGTATCCGTACCTATGACAATCTGTGCCATTGCTCCGGGGGTTTGCGGATCATTCACAAACACATGATCAAATCCCATTCGTTCATACTCAGCTTTAAGGACATTAAAGAATGTTCCTTGATTCTGATCTTTCATAGTAAGCCAGATTCTTTCCGCACTTACTCCTGTAATGGAAGCAAGCTCCACAAGACGCATCTTTTGTGCGTCAATAGTTCCACTAAATTCTTGTTCCAAGACACTCAAGAGCGCCCGTCCAGCAGCCGTATCATCTCGCACCGCAATACCTTGAATCATCGGATACACCGAAGGATTAGTGTCCTGATATCGATTCATCACATTCGCATACACAGTTGCTTGTGGAGTGGTTGCAAGCTGTTTCTTCAGGCGAACAAAACTCAATGCGGAACTCAGGCTGATCGATACCCCAGCTGTTTGCAGTGCATCAATCGAATTTGCAGCCGCCAATAGTTCGCTTTCTGTAACATCTTCGAATGCCGCTGTATCCAGCACGTCTGTTGTTATCGAAATCTGTTCTTCAGCAGTATTTACAGATTGCAGCACTTTGGTCAGAGCGATCGCAACGGCGTCTTTGCGTGCATTATTATACGCCACCACCCTCGGATCGTTCGACGTTGCCAGCACGTTTTTGATTCGCGCTGCCAACCGAATTTCCCTCGAATTCATATCTTCATCCGGTGTAACCGTACTCTCACTCACTGCCACCCACTCTCCCAACGCAGTTTCCCGCAACCCCTGCTCTCGCCAGAATGCTTGTGCCTGTTGATAGGCAGTCAAATCGGTCTGCCGGCCCAGCATTTCCCTCCAACTCAAATCGAAGACGATTTTTGCCGCATCTATGACGACATTCGCGGATGGAATAGTGATCTGAATTTCCTGCAGTTCGATGATCGGCTGCATCGATCGTTTTTGAGCAATAAGCGTTTCCAATTGTTGAACCAACTGCTGTTCGTTGCCTCCATGACGCAACTGCATGTAGATGTTCACCGCGGCCTGCATAATTTCTCCCATTGCTTCCTCGTAGGTTTCTAGGTTCTCCCGCATCTCATGTTCAAAGTCCAGTCTGTTGTCATGGAAACTATCCGATGCCTGGCTGTAGGAAAAGCCGCTGCCCATTAGATTCCAGTACGCCTGTATACCCGCTTCCCAGTTTTCCGGTCGGTACTCCGGATGAACGGCGAATATTTTCTCTGCCAGATCTTCGCTGCCGTTTAAATAGAAGTCCAACCCGTTGGAAAGTCCGTCGGTCATTTGATACAAACGAATCTGCTGCACCCAGTTGAAATGGGCGTTATCAAGATTTGAATTAAGGAACGACACCATTCCATCAAAGGTACTCGTATCAATTTCGTCTGTCTGTTCCAGTGTCAGTACATCGGCGCCATTTACCGGGGTCAGTGTTCCGGCATCACGGTCCCACTGGAAGGTAATTGCATCCAAGAGCCTACCCTCTGCTCTGTCATAGAGCTTCAAGACGTATTCTCCAGACTGCAGCGTTGCGTTGAAGGTTATTTGACTGAGTTGGGATTGTCCCCCTCCATCATGGGTCAGCCTTTGTGATGCCAGTCTCCCACTGGTTTCAAATGTCACAATGCTCTGGTCGTAGGGGGTATCGACCGACAGCAAGATGTTATTGCCGGTGATTTTCACCACCGACATCGACGGGGTAATCGGCTCCAATTCCAGCAGTCCTTCCTGTATTGCATCCCACGAAATTTGTTCACTGTATACACTCCCTGTATTTGTATTGCGGTTGTACGAACAGACGATGCGATCCAGCAAGTTCGTGCATGTTGCATCGGAGTACAAGGTGACAATTACTTCACCGTTTGGGTGTTCGCCATTGCGTTCCAAATTAAAATTCCATGTCTCATCCGTCGTGCCTCCTTCATGCTGAAGTGTCTCAGCAAATTGCATCCAACTGCCATCTCCGCGATTTCCTTTCACATGAACGTACGTCATGTCGCCGGGATTGGCGAAACGGAGAGAAAACGAAGTGCTGTTGTAATCATTCTGCGTGACAGTCATGAACGTTTTCGTGACATGTGCGACAGATTCTTCGTGAAGCAGAGAGCCTAGCGTATCGACGAGTGGTGATTCCTCCGGCTCCTCCTCTGGTTCTGGCTCCGGTTCAGGTTCTGGCTCTGGCTCGGGCTCCGGTGGAGCAGGGGGATCGGGAAGATCTAATAGCACAAGTCTGCATGTAGTAGGACTGTCCACGGTCACCACTGCTGCTTTTTGATCGTGTGCGGTCACCAGTGGCGACTGAGGATTCCTTGGCACTTGATAACGTCGTACTTCTGTCGGGGCCTGACCGGTACGAATGCCTCTAATATCATCAACAACTACAGCACCACTCCAGTAGGTGGAGATCAGATGAAGTCCATCGGCTGTCATGACAAGCCCGCGTACTTGTGCCATATGGCTTGTCCTACCCAGCTCTGCTCCTGTCTGAGTATCCCAGATGACAACCGTGCCGCTGTCGTCACCTGCTGCCAATATCGATCCATCACCGGATGCGGCAGCCGCATATGCCGGGCCGTTCAATCCGTTCAATGTCAGTTGGTGTGCACCTGTTTGAACATCCACGATATGCATTTGCCCGTGTACGTTGACTGCTACGCTCGCATTTTCTCGAACAAAATCAAAACGGCATGCCTCACCTGCATACGGAATAGAGCGAATGGCCCCCGTCTGTGTATTGATAACCTGTAGTGGCTGTTCACAGACGCCGACGGCGAGAAGGTCTCCCTCCCAACGTATGTCGGTACCAAGGCTTGCAAGATTAAATGTCTGCAAGGTGGCACCCGTCTGAACATCCCAGATTCTGAGAGTGCGGTCATGCGAGGTTGAGGCAAGCTTGTCTCCCGTGCTGTTGTAAGCGACGGCGGTAACCAAGCCCGTATGGCCGTTCAATGTATTGAGAAGTTGGCCCGTAGCTCCATCAAAGATTCGAACCGTGGCGTCGTGATTCGCTGTCGCAAATTGCATGTTATCGGGGCTAACTGCGACATCCATCGAGATCTTGTTCGCAACCGGTTGCATCTCTGCCTGTGCTCCGCTTGTCGGATTACCCCAAGTAGCCGTATCCATACCCACAAGAGGAGCGGTGCCGCTCATCATTATTCGAACTTCAGCGAGTTGCACGGGGGGTAAAGGCGTACGTCTCTTGCGTAGTTGCCGTCCTGCTGGCTGCACTCCAAATACAGCAGAAACTGCATTGCGACACTGATTCGCATATGCAGCGATATATTCAAGGAATCCGCGAGGTTCGTTGTTGCGGGAATGAGGAGAAGAATGTTCCGGAGTTCGGGATGACATGACAGGGGAGGGGAAAGATGCTTCCATCATTTCCTCTCCTACAAAGCAGGGATAGATTCCTTTAAGGGTGATAAATTTTTTGTTCAGGTTTTTTATCTTTTTCTAGGCGTTTTTGGCGTTCTATGTAGGAGAAGAACATAGGTAATTTATATCTGTGATTCATGATAAAAATTAGGCTCAATCACGATAAAGCGCATATCTTTAAGATTTGGGTCTTGAGCTGCCATCTCTTCAAAAGTCTTTTCAATTAAAGGAATCTGCAACGCACCAAATGTAGTATCAAAAAATTGAGGCGTATTTGATAAAAAGTGCATTCCGCCGAGCATAACAATCCCAGTACAATTCTTTTTAACTTTTGATTGCAGTAGTTTAAAGGTGTTTAAATGAATAAGTGGAAAATCTTCCAGCATAATTTTGAATTGCGTAGAGATATCTTTCGATTTAGATGCCTCATGCATTCTGTCTGTTGAAATCGTCTGCCTATTCTCATAAGTGATATCTGTTAGATTGATTGCTATATCCTTAAATTTTCTAAGGCACGGGAAGCGATTACACGCCATCAAAGATCTATGAAAAGATAAAAGTAGATCATATTCAGTTGCCTGAGAATTTTTTCCTCTAAAATTCTGCAGTAAAAATTCACAATATTGTAAGTCTTGTTCAAGTTTACGAGTCATTTTCTCGTTTTTATAAAATTTTGTCTCATTATTTTCCATGTTATCTACTCCTTCATAAAAAAGGTAAATGTTTTCTGATGCGAATTCGGTACTGATCATATCTTGTAAATCTATCATTGCATTTTGATGTCTTATCCAAGCTTGAAACGACGATGCAGATATTTTGGAAAGCCAAGTTTTTTCTCCATGATTCTGTTTAATACAAAAACACACCCTCTCCGTCGCTTCTGGATTTACCTGTCCAACCACTTTTCCATATGGGGCTATCAGTTCAAGTACTTTTTCAATTTTTGCTGATAAATCATTAGGATCTGAATCAAGAGATTTTTCCTCTATCTCATCTAAATGTAAGTTGAAGCCAATGCCATTCACATTTTGTTGCGCATTAGCAGTACCGGCCACAACCGCTGTTTGCTCTTCTATTGTTCGCAGAGGAAAACTGTAATTTGTCACTGGCTGTGGAAGCGTAGCTGTTGCATGCCTTGGTAAGACCGGATCTAGTGAGATTAAATATCTTTTGCGTACATCTTCCGGTTTCATATGAGGTATACGTACAAGATCAAACATCTGCGCCCGCAACAGTTTTGACTCCGGAAACATTTCGGCGAGTTCCACATCGCTCATTGCATCGGCTTCTATGCGGGGAAGCAATAAACCATGACCGTCTCGTATCCAATCACTTCTATCTCGTTCCAATTCGATACTTCGACCACCTGGTCCGATTGCACGATCCGTGAAAAAGTGATTAGCATCAAAGATGCCCGGGCACCATCTACGCTGAGCTTGCTCGACGAGCCAGGGTCGATACCCGTGATCATCAGACCATTCTCTCAGTAGCTGCTGAATCCACCATCGTTGACTTTTCCGGTATCCGGTAATGGTGACAGGAACGGCGGTATGACCATTGAGGTGAATCTGGTAGTCCGATTTGTATGGCGTAACCTGTAGTAAATGATCATTTGATGCATGTGGATCGAGTGTTGGTTCTGCAATCCATAATTCATCCCCATACTGTTCTCCTTTTAGGAGGCAATGCGGAGAATGAATACTTTCGCCAATTCCTGCAGGGAAAGCGGGCTTAGAAGTTGGCATAGCGCCCAATTATGCCCATTATCCGATAATTGTCAAATATAATAAAATATGCTATAATAATACCAAATGGAATTCATATTCATATCCCTCATCATTCTTGCAGAAACGGCCGGACAAGGCTTTCTGAAAGAGTATGCAATGAACCTGCACCCTCTCTATTTGGGTCTTGGGGCTATGTGCTACTTCGCCGTGGTGGTCCTGCTTGCTCGCGCATTGCAGGCAGAGGGCGTCGGGATGGTGAATTTGATGTGGTCCGTGGCATCTATCATGTCGGTCTTCTTGGTCGGTATCTTCTTCTTCCATGAGAGGATGACCGCGATGCAGCTATTTGGCGCAGCGATGTCGGTAACGGGGATTGCCGTTCTTCGTCTGTCATCGGTGTAACGGTATACTGGTCTCGTGACCAATGCCCAAATTGCTCAGGCCTTCCAGACCATTGCCGATTTACTGAGCCTGAAAGACGAGAATCCGTTTAAGATTCGCGCGTATCAGCGTGCATCGCAAACCATCACATCATTACCGGAAGACCTTGCTGCACTCTACAAGCGAGAAGGTCGTGAAGGGTTTAGTGCCATTCCCGGTATCGGGTTCGATCTGTCTGCGAAGATGGAGGAGATGGTGACGACCGGTAAATTGAACTATTTAATTGATCTGCAAAAAGAGCTTCCTAAAGGGCTGATTGAGATTACGAACATTCAAGGAATGGGACCAAAGAAGACGAAGTTTGTTTGGAAGACGTTCAACGTGGAGAGTGTCGATGACCTCGAAACGCTCGCCAAGTCCGGCAAGCTCGATGATCAGAAAGGATGGGGCAAGAAGTCCGTCCAGAATGTCTTGGAGGGTATTGCATCGCTGCGCTTGAACAACCAACGCGTTGCATTGCCCAAGGCGCTAGCGGTTGCCCTCCAGATACAGCAGGAGTTGCTTGAAAGCGGACTCTGCGGACAGGTGGAAATTGCGGGTAGTCTCCGGCGCAGAAAAGAATCGATCGGCGATATCGATATTCTGGCAACGAGTACCGAGGTCGAGAAGGTGATGGAGATCTTCTGTAATTTTGCGTTGGTTGATCGGGTTCTTGGTAAAGGACCGACCAAGTCCAGCGTGCATTTGAGCACCGGCGTGAATGCCGATCTGCGCGTGGTCGATGAAAACGTATTTGGAGCCGCCCTCCATTACTTTACCGGCAGCAAAGAGCACAACGTCGCCATTCGCAGGCTGGCGATCGAAAAGGGTCTGACGATCTCCGAGTATGGTGTGTACGAGGGAACGGCGGAGAAAAAGGGTAAACTGAAGGCATCAAAAACCGAACAGGATATCTACAAGACAGTCGGTTTGCCCTACATTCCACCGGAGTTGCGTGAGGACAGGGGAGAGATCGCCGCAGCGAGGGAGGGCCATTTACCAGCACTCATCGATGGTGCAGATATGAAGGGAGATCTTCACCTGCATAGTAATTTTAGCGATGGATCGGCGACGATGGCCGAGATGGCCCAGGCGGCCAAAGATGCTGGGCTCCAGTACATTGCAATCACCGACCATGGCTCGCCGATGGGTATGGTGCAGGGGTTGAAAGAGGGGAATATTCGGCAGTACCTAGGGCTGATCGACGAAGCCCGAAAAACTGTGAAGGGCATCGATATTCTCGCAGGGTCCGAAGTCGACATTCTGGAAGATGGGAGTTTGTATCTTCCGGACAAGATTCTGAAACAACTCGATTGGGTGGTCGCATCAGTCCACGGAAATTTTAAACTGCCACGGGAGCAGATGACCGAGCGCATTATCCGCGCACTCAAGAACCCCTACGTTCGCATCTTTGCTCATCCAACATCGCGTCTGCTCCTCAAGCGCGATCCCATTGACTACGACATCGATGCTGTCTTCCGCTGCGCCGCCGATCACGGTGTGTGCGTCGAAATAAACGCCGCAACCGATCGCCTGGACCTGAACGACGTTCTCGCTCGCCGTGCCAAAGAGGCAGGATGCATGATTACCATCAACAGCGACGCGCACCATCCCGGTGAGTTCGATTATCGCTACGGCATCAGCCAAGCGCGAAGGGGATGGATTGAGGCGAAAGACGTGTTGAATACGCGGACGTTTGCACAAGTGAAAGAGTGGATGAAGAAGCAGTAAAGGCGTAGCATACGCCTCCACTATGTGCGGAATTGCTGCCGTCATCGATCTGGAAGGCAAACAGGATGTTGTGCCGATGACGGTGCAGTTATTAGAAGGATTACAGCGACGAGGCGAAGAGGGTGTCGGTATTTCCTGGAAAAGGGAGACGGTTCGACGGGATGCATTGGGAGTGCTGAAGCGAAGCGGCAGAGTGCAGCAGGTTCTGACGCCACAGGCGATTAGCGATGCCTGCGCGACGAGTTCCGTCGCAATTGGCCACACGCGCTATGGTACTAATAAAGAGGGAGGGGATGATCTCTGTCATCCGTATCACTATCCCGCACAGGACGGCCAAAGCGAGTTCTCATTTGCATTTAACGGCAACGAAGCGGATACCGCGTCGCTTCTTTCCGAGCTTCAGCATGCAGATATCACGCCGCGTTTTCCAGGAGATACGGAAATCATCGGACAATCTATTGTTGCAGAACTGCGCTCAAAAACCGGCATGAAAATGAAAGAAGCAATGGTGCATGCGTTGGGGCGGCTGGATGGTGCATGCAATGCCATGGTTCTTACTGCGAATGGAAAAGTCTTCGCAACGCGTGACAGACACGGATTTCATCCTCTTGCGTATGCGGAGAATGGATCATTGATCGCGATCGCATCCGAAGACAGTGCCATTCGCACCTGCTGGCCCGAGGTCAAAGTGCACAATGTGAAGGCCGGAGAAATACTGCAAGTCAGTCAGCAGGGAATATCCGTTGAACAGATGTGGGAGCCGAAGAGCAGTAAGTGTTTTTTTGAACATATCTATTTCGCTGATCATCGCAGTCGTCTCGATCGGCGGTCAGTAGCAAACGCACGGTATGAATGCGGTCGGATATTGGCGAGCAGAGATATGCACCGGCCACAGAGTGACATTGTTGTTCCCGTCCCTGAGTCTGCCAAAATTGCCGCAAACGGATATGCCGATACCCGGAGGTTACGACGGGTGGATGCATTGCTCCGCAACGAAGATGCAGGACGAACATTCATTGATCCGGACGATAGAGTAGAAAAAATACGGAAGAAGTTTGATATAGACGGGTCACTTGTACACGGCAAATCGGTCATATTGGTCGATGACAGCATGGTCCGCGGAAACACACTTAAGACAAATATCGTTGATGCGTTTCGACAAGCGGGAGCGCAAGAAATCCATGTTCGCCTTGCATCGCCGCCGATACTTGCACCCTGTTTTTATGGCATCGATTTTTCGACTGTGTCCGAATTGATTGCGCGTAAGTATCACAATATGCCACTTGATGAGTATGACGTCCTACCACCGGAAGTACTGCAAGCAATTGCGAAAGATATCGGAGTGAATTCGATCGCCTATCTTCCGGTCAGTGCGGTCTCCAAAGCAATCGGTATCACTCGCGAAGAATTATGCATGGCGTGCGTCACCGGTGAGTATCCGACAGATGCAGGTCAGCGGCTCTATCAGCTGGCACATAACAACCACATCAACGGTCACTGAGGTGATCCATTATCACAACATGTCTCACATAAGACACCACATACGGTGCAGTGTTTCTTCAGTCTGCGTTCAATTAATGCTCCACCACAGACAAGACAACGCATGTCGCACGTATCTTGAATAACTTTTGTATCCGATGATGGAACTATCTGTGTCATCTGTATGCATCATACTACGCACCGCGGTATACTTTGATCATGTCGACGTCACACTGGCTCTCACCAATTGGAATGTTAGAGATTGAAATTTCAGATCAGTCCTTATTAAAGCTAAAAAAATCGAATACAAAAAAAGAACACATATCAAAGGATCCAGTGACGCGTCAGGTGTTGGAACAGCTGCAGGAATATATGAACGGTCGCCGTGCGATGTTCTCTCTTCCGCTCAGAATGGAGGGAACACTCTTTCAACGAGCGGTGTGGGATGGACTGATGAAGATTCCAGCGGGCGAGACCCGGACGTATGGCGAGCTGGCAGCAATGATCGGCAAACCAAACGCTGCTCGCGCAGTCGGGAATGCCCTCAACAAGAACCCGGTCTGCATTGTTGTACCGTGTCACCGTGTTACCTCATCAACAGGCCTCGGTGGGTATGCCTATGGACCGGCAATGAAGAAGAAGTTGTTGGAGCTGGAGAGACAATAGTGTGTCACCCTGAGGAGGAGTCCCGCATCGGGACGACGTCTCGAAGGGTAAAACTGCAGAATTCATGCTTCGAGACGGCCCTACGGGCCTCCTCAGCATGACACTATTGTGATAAGTCTAGTTGCTATTTTGTTATCGATTCCCTATAAAGGAGCCCTCCTACGTCCGTTTTGGACGCCGATTTTCTAGATATACCCATGGATATCCGCAATATTGCCATTATCGCCCACGTTGACCACGGTAAAACAACCCTCGTCGATGCCCTTTTGAAGCAGGGTGGTGCTTTCGCTGCTCACGAACAGACCGGCGAATTGATGATGGACAGCAACGATCAGGAGCGCGAGCGCGGCATTACGATTTTCGCCAAGAATGCCTCTATTAAGTACAAAGACTGCAAAATTAACATCGTCGATACACCAGGACACGCGGACTTCGGATCGGAAGTGGAGCGTATTCTCCGCACGGTCGACTGCGTGTGTCTGCTGGTCGATGCACAGGAAGGACCGATGCCGCAGACAAAATTTGTTCTTAAAAAGTCTCTAGAGATTGGGCTAAAGCCAATTGTTGTTATCAATAAAATTGATAAACCAGCTGCCACACCGCATGCCGTCGTCGACATGGTCTTCGATCTCTTCGCTCAGCTTGGTGCCAATAACGAGCAGCTCGATTTCCCCTACATCTTTGCAATTGCTCGCGAGGGTATTGCCAAGATGTCGTTGGATGACCCATCGACGGACCTGACACCGCTCTTCGATTTGATCATGAAGCATGTGCCGCCGGCCGAGCAGAACACGTCGGTGCCGTTCCGCATGCAGCCAAGCTCGCTTGGATACGATAACTACGTTGGACGCCTCGCAATCGGACGCGTGTATGAGGGAATGGCGAAAGTCGGTGATCGCATCTTTATTAAAACGCCGGATGGAGGCACCCGTTCCTCAAAAATCACGAAGCTCTACATCTACCAGGGTATGAAGAGCGTGGAGGTGCAGGAGGTAGGAGCCGGAGATGTGGTGGTATTGGCAGGTATCGCCGATATCAACGTGGGAGAGACAATCACGACCAGTGAAACAGCGGAGATGCTCCCTGCACTGCGCATCGATCCTCCGACCGTGATCATGACGTTCATGGTCAACGACTCGCCCTTTGCCGGTAAAGAAGGAAAGCTGGTGACGACCCGTCACATCCGCGATCGTCTGTTGAAGGAGACCGAGACGAACGTTGGACTGAAGGTGGAAGAAATCCCCAACTCCGATTCCTACAAGGTATCGGGACGCGGCGAGTTGCATCTGTCGGTCTTGCTCGAAAGCATGCGCCGTGAAGGATTCGAGATCCAAGTCTCTCGTCCGCAGGTGATTCTGCGCGATGGACCAAACGGACCCGAAGAGCCGATTGAGCACGCAATCATCGACGTGCCTGAGGAATTTGCCGGCACCATCATCGACATGTTGAACCGCCGCAAGGGAGAGTTGGTTGATATGAAGACCCACGAGGGCATTTCCCGCATGGAGTGGAAAGTGCCGACGCGCGGACTGCTCGGGTTCCGCGGCGACTTCATTATCGAGACACGCGGCGAAGGTATTCTGAACCACTCATTCTTGGAATATGCGCCGTACAAAGGAGACATCGGCGGCCGCACGCGCGGAGCGATGATTTCGATGCTTGCAGGTGATGCAACTGCCTATGATCTTTGGAACATGCAGGAGCGCGGACGCCTCTTCATTACACCGGGAACAAAGGTATATGCCGGTATGATTATCGGCGAGAGCGCCAAAGATCAGGACCTAGTCGTGAACGTGCTGAAGGGAAAGAAGTTGACGAACATGCGCGCCTCCGGAAGCGATGATGCGGTGAACCTGACACCGGTGAAGCCGATGACCTTGGAGCAGGCGCTGGAATATATCGACGATGATGAGTTGGTGGAGATCACGCCGACGAATATTCGCATTCGCAAAAAGATCCTCGACGAAAACGAGCGCAAGCGTGCAAAGAGCGGATCGTAATCTGCTATCATCACATCGATGTATGCATCGATGACCGCCGCCGCCGTGCTCGATCAATTCACAAGTTCTCCGAGCGGACTCGATCAGTCGTTGATTGATCAGCGGAGAAAAGAATTCGGATGGAACGAGTTGCCACAAAAAAGGAAGTCGCTGACCATGCTCTTTCTGCGTCAGTTCAACGACGTCATGGTGTATATTCTTCTTGCTGCACTCGCGCTGTCGGTGATTCTGCCGATGCTCGATGGCGACACGTCTACGGAGAACTGGGTCGATATCGGGGCGATAGTCGCAATTCTTCTTCTTAATGCAGTACTGGGGTTTGTACAGGAGTACAGGGCTGAACAGGAATTGCAGAGTCTGAAGCAGCTGACCGCTCCTCAAGTGCGCGTGCGCAGAATGGGCGGGGAATTTTTATTGCCATCGCGTGAATTGTTGCCCGGCGATATCGTAATTATAGAAGCGGGCGATCGTATTGCGGCCGACGGGCGCTTGGTCACTGCGGCGCATCTCGATATCAATGAGTCGAGTCTGACCGGCGAGAGTAGCCCCGTTCATAAGACGGCGGATCCCGTAACCGATGCGAAAGCCGTTGCCGATATGCGCAGTATGGTGTTTGCCGGAACGCTGGTGACGCGGGGCTCCGGTGAGTATGTCGTGACTGCAACCGCAACCGGAACGGAGATCGGAAAAATTGCGACGATGGTTAGTGAAGCGAGTAGTCCCCCGACGCCGCTTGAACTGCGGATGCGCCGGTTTAGCGCACGCATCGGCATCGCGGTTATTGTTCTCTGTGTTCTGTTATCCGCATTGCAAATCTGGCGCGGAGCATCGTACATCGCGGTCATGCTGTTGGCGGTTAGCCTTGCCGTGTCCGCTGTTCCCGAAGGCTTGCCCGCGGTCGTCACAGCATCGTTGGCAATGGGTGTACGTCGCATGGTTCGTAAACATGCAATAGTCCGCACGCTCGATTCATTGGAAACGCTCGGGTCCATCACAGTCATTTGCACCGATAAAACAGGAACCGTGACCGAGAACAGAATGAATGTCGCCGGTGTGTGGCTTGCAGAAGGAGAGGATGAAACGCATCTGATTCAAGCCGCAGCATCGTGCAACCGTGCGCAGCTGCCGCATTTGGGAGATCCGACGGAAGTCGGGTTACTGGAGTATGCGCAGAAGAAAGGAATAGATCGTCTACCGATTGATGAAGAAGAAGTGCCGTTTACGTCGGAGGAGAAATACATGAGAACCAAGCATGGATCGAAGTCGTATCTGAAAGGCGCACCGGAAAAAATCGGGCAGCTCTGCGACTTGCCCGCTGACCATCCGATGATGATGGAGAATGCACGGATGGCGGCAACAGGTCTGCGTGTACTTGCTGTTGCAGCGGCGGAAGAAGGGGAGGTGCCTCGCTTGCTCGGACTCATTGGACTGGAAGATCCGCCGCGAGCAGAAGTGGCTCCGGCATTGGCCGAAGCACTCGCAGCCGGTATCCGGACCATTATGATTACCGGAGATAACGCTGATACCGCAGCAGCCATTGCGGCGCGTGTCGGTATTATCGGTGAAGCTGTCGATGGACAGACAATCGACACGTGGAGCCCGGCAACGCTGCGGGAAAAAGTGAAGACCGTTGCCATTTATGCACGCGTTTCCCCGGAACATAAAATCCGCATCTGCAGGGCACTGCAGGATAATGGGGAAGTTGTTGCGATGACCGGAGACGGGGTCAACGATGCGCCGGCACTCAAGGCTGCGCACGTCGGTATCGCGATGGGGAAAGCGGGAACCCAGGTCGCGCGTGATGCGGCAAGTTTGGTTCTTGCGGACGATAACTACGCGACAATTGTCTCTGCTATTCGTGAGGGCCGACGCATCTACGACAACATCCGTAAATTTATTCTGTATCTGGTACAGGCGAATCTTGCGCAGCTTATGCTCATCAGCATTGCGGTTGTTGCAGATTTACCATTGCCGTTATTGCCGTTGCATATTTTGTGGATCAACCTGATGACGGACGGCTTGCCCGCTCTCGCGCTGGGCATGGAACAGGAGGAACCCGGATTGATGCGTCGTAAGCCGCGGCCGCTCCGCGAGGCGTTGTTTGCCGGTGACACAGTGCGTCTGTTTCTGTCATCGGCCACAGTCTGCGTTCTCACGTTTGCCGTGTTCATCGTTGCCCTCAATAGTCAGTTGCCGATGGAACACGTTCGTGCGCTGACATTCACATTCTCTATTTTGATTGAACTAATGCTGGCGTTTTACAGCCGGAGCAGGCTCCCACTGTGGAAGGTCGGATTCTTTGGCAATAGGTGGTTGGTTGCCGCAGCCGCCGTCCCGCTATTACTCCACATTCCGCTCCTGACAACCAGCCTTCGTCACGTCTTCGAAATCGGCATGTTAACCATTGGCGAGGTGGGCATGCTGTTTGCCCTTTGCCTCTGCGGTTTCTTCTTCCTGGAAGTGGCAAAGACGGTGCGGTTTACAGCGCGCTGAAATACAATTGAATAATATTTTGAAAATAATAAAAGGCGGATTTTGTACTTGCCGAATTTCGATTATGCATTCTCGTCATAACCCTGAGGAATGACAGAGAATCGTAGATTTGGTACAATATAATGATACCTTCAATGAAACACACACACCTCATTCTCATCGGAGTGATCACTGTTGCGGTGAGTGCCGCGGCATCATCCGTGACGCGATTAACCGGTTCAACCGGTGACATGATCGTGCAGGAATTTTCTTCTGCGTCCGGATCATCACTCTCATCGGAAATTTTTGAGAGTGCGTCGTCTGCGGAATTGATCAGTGAAAGTTCGTCTATTGAATCATCTGAATCGTCTTCATCGATCGAAGAATCATCATCTTCCTCATCGGAGGAATCATCGTTTGCATCGTCATCGGATTTGTCGGTCGTAGCAGAATCTTCATCTGTTGAATCGTCGATTGAATCCATTTCATCAGAATCGTCTGAGTCTTCCGTATCTTCTGAATTGTCTACATCATCTGAATCTTCTACATCATCGGATCGCCTCTCGGGACTGAAGAATCTCGTCCTTGATCACAAAGAACAGCAGAGCATGAATGAGAACATTGCGCCAAGCTTCCTGGTTCCATCCCATGCGGACATTTCGAGTATCGATGAATTGCGCGAGCGCATGGCCATTACGCTGATCGGCGTTGACGGTTCGTCATCGGAGCAGGCATTCACGGTCGCATCGGAAAGCGGATCGTATCGCGTCACACTTGAACCTCCGCGCACATTTACACCGGGTCGTTATCGTCTTCTTGCCGAACTTGATCGGACGCGCGGTGTCACGCGAAGCCTGCGGCGCTTCTTCCGCCTGACAAATGCTGCTATCGAAGAGGATAGTTTGGTGTTGATTGACGAATATATCGACTGGGGAACAACGGCCAAGAATCCCGTTGAACCGCAGGACGATGGACTGGTGACACTCAAGCGCACATCGGTATCGCAGGTACAACCCAGCACTACGGAAACGATGTCGATTGATATCACGGTTGCAGCTTCCATGACCGCCGT
>CAZUVN010000011.1:0-4242 GCA_964623835.1 uncultured Candidatus Peribacteria bacterium | reverse complement strand
GCACTACGGAAACGATGTCGATTGATATCACGGTTGCAGCTTCCATGACCGCCGTGATCCGCGAAACAGTCCCTGCAGAATTTTCCATTACCGATATCAGCCCGGTCGGAACCGTGACTGTCATGGGCGATACGCAACAGATCGAGTGGAATATGCAGCTGGAAGAGAATGTTGCGCGCACATTCAGTTATTCCTATACCGTCGGTGAAGACACACCGGTATTTGCACTCTTCGGACCAGTAGAAATGCGCGGTGTTCCGGAGCGTGCTATTGAGGATCAGGAAGTGATCGAAGAAGTGGAGGAGATTTCCTCTTCATCCGAATCCATTGCTTCATCCGAATCGAGTTCGTCGATCTCTTCAGAGTCTTCTTCATCTGAATCATTTGAATCTTCTGCTTCCTCTGAGTCTTCTGGGTCCTCGTTTTCCTCGTCTTCTTCGGATTACTCGTCATCTTCGTCATCCTCTGATTCCTTTGCTTCCTCTGCATCTTTTGAATCCTCGTCACCCGCTCTCCAATCCTTCATTCAATCATTGTTCGGCGGTATTGCATCACTGTTCGGTTCCGTCACATTCGATGAGGATGAACTTTTCTTTACGGAAGACCGTCGCTGGCAGATGTTGGTTTCTGACGAAGAGAACTTTGATGAAGTCGTCCGCGAGCGCATTCTGATGCTTGAGCGTTCGGCCGCCGTCTTTGATGCAAATGCTGCTCCGTCGTTTACACTAGTGCAGACCGATCTTGAATCGGATGCGACAGTGCTGGACGGAAGCGGCAACCTTCTGACAAAAGTCGCGTTACAAGAAGTGCTGCATTCGATTGTCACCGAGAGTCAGATACAGGATGCAGTGATGAAGAAAATCTTTAAGGATGAAGCACAGTCCATCGCGACGCAGAAACTTGATGATCGCACAACCAAGCAGGAACTGCAGGATGCGGTTGCAGGTGCATCGGCCGATGCATTGCAGCAGAAAGTTTCAGATGTGATTGCACACAATACCAATGCGCAACAGGAGTTGACTGACATCATCAATGACAATGATGTTGCAACGGAGATTGTGAACGAAGTGATTAATACAGAGCTGACCGACAGTATTCTCGGCAAGATTGCGGAAGGCGGCACCAATGAGATCAATGTTGATACGGCAATCGCCGATGTGCTTGCTGCAGAAGGGGATTCAGCGACATTGCTGACCGAAGCAGTTGTGCAGACCGTCCTTGCTGACAATGCTACAACGGATGTGATTCGTACGAATGTTGATGGCGTATCTACATCGACTTCTGCCGATGATGTTCAGCTGATCCGTGTAAACCTGACGGGTCCGGATGGATCAGTCATTCAGAACGTGCCGTTCCACTTCAAAGTCGGATCGGTTGTGCTTGTGATCGATCCGTTGCCTGCATTCCGCCCGGGTCTCTACACGGTCGAAGTGCTTATTACCAATCCGCTGACCGGGGAAACAACGCCGATGTATCAGCAGTTTGCGTGGGGTGTGCTGGCAATGAACAGTGATAAAGATCGCTATACAGCAGGGGAGACAGCGCGCATTGACATCGGTGTGCTCGATGACGCCGGTGAAATTGTGTGTGTTGCCGATCTGACACTCAATATTACGGCCCCCGATGGTTCGACCGAGCAGTTGTCCACGGACGACGATTCGATCGAAACAACCGGAACCTGCGGCGTGAAAGAAGCGGGATTCATCGAGCCGGACTTCACGACGAATTACGCCCTTACTCAGTCCGGTACGTATGCACTGACACTGACGGCTGAAACGCCGAATGGCGTACGCAGCATTACATCCGAGATCAGCGTCATCGCTTCACCCGAAAACGCCTTCTTTATAAAGCGCACGGGTGCCACGCGCTTGTGGCCGTTTGCGCCGTCGCCAATGACCATTGAAGTGACGTTCGACACCGATACATCCGGCATGGTCAGCGAACGAGTTGCCCCCGGCTTTGAGATTGTTGAAACCGAACCGGAAGCGGAGATTCTGACGCTTGATGACGGAACGACGTTCATTCGTTGGACCGGAGACTGGAATGCCGGAGAAACCGCCACATTCCACTACGTCTACGACGCGCCGGACATTTCTCCGCAGTTCTATCTGCTAGGGCCCGTCCGCATTCTTTCCGATACACCCGCCGTACCGTGAGTCCTTTTAAGACCATGAACGGCATGTTACCCGACTCGCTTGCTGGCAAACGGGCAGCCATATTTGTTTTTGCTCTCACCTTCCCGCTGTTCGTCTGGCAGGCGGGGGCACAAGTGGCTGCATTGACGATGGAAACAATGGAGGAACCGGCATACACGGTCTATACCGAAGACAGAGTATGGCAGATCGCGAACGACGGTGATGGCACAACCGATACACGTACGTGGGATAACGGAGGAGGTGATAACCTCTGGTCCACGGCAGCAAACTGGAGCAGTGATACCGTGCCGGATTCTGACGATATCGCGTACTTTGGCTCCACTTCAACCGCCGATGCGATAGTGGATATGCCCTTCGCCGGCATGATCAAAGATCTAAAAGTCGCGCCGGGATATACCGGAGTTATCAGTATTGCGCGAAATCTTACACTTTCCGGCGGATCGGTCATTCAATCCGGCGGAACACTGAGTTTCGGATCGTATGGTCGTAGTCTCAAAGTCGGCAGCGGATTTATCACGTATCCGAAAGCGATACTTACCGCAGGAACAGGAACGATTATTCTTGCAGGAACTGGGACAACCCATCCACTGACGAGTACGGGTACGTTCAATAACCTCACCATCAACAACGGACTTGTCGGTTACTGGCCGATGGATGAAGGGACAGGATCCATCATCGCGCGTGATCGCTCCGGTAATGGGTTTGATGGCACACTGACGAATGGGCCAACATGGAGTGATAATCGTGCATCCAGTATGAAGTTTAACAATCCAAAAAGCCTGTACTTTGACGGTACAAATGACTGGGTAAGCGTGTCTACTGTCGATGCTCTCAATCCACGATCGATTACCGTGTCTGCATGGGTCTATCCTGTACTGGCGAGCGGCGGTAATCAAGGAATCGTGTCGAAATCCACGAGTGCCACAAACGGTTGGCTGCTCTACAGAAGCGGTACTATTGGATCTGAGATGCTGGTTATGGGCTTCTACACCAGCTCATTTAGAACAGCCAATACGACAGTCGGAGGATTTACAACACTGAATCAGTGGTATCACGTCGCAGGTACATATGATGCCAATGTTGGGCAGGGCTATTCTTATTTGAACGGCTCCAGAGGAACGGTGAACTCGACCGCAGGAAGTATTGCTGCGTCTGCGACGAATATGGCAATCGGAAACCTGTATACATCCGGTCAGCGCTTTAGGGGAAATATTGATGATGTCCGCGTCTATAACCGCGCCCTGTCGTTGTCCGAAGTTCAACGTCTTGCTGCCGGCTATCAGGACACCGGTTCCGGTGTGTATCAGCTTGGATCTAGCCTGGATGTGAACGGTAATCTGTCGATTGTCTCTGGTGGTATCAGTCCGTCTTCCAACAATGTCACCGTTGCTGGTAACTGGACAAACTACGGAACATTTGCGAAGGGCACGTCGACAGTATCTCTTGATGGTTCCACTCATCAAACAATGTCAGGTTGGACGGTATTCAATAATCTCTCTGCTACTACGTCCGTCGCTCGCACACTCTTCCTCGATTACGCCGGCCGGCAGAGTGCATCGGGGTCGCTGACACTGCGTGGTATTGCCGGCAATTTGCTGAGCATCCGCTCGACGCGATCCGCTTCGGGTGCGCGTATTGATCTTGATGCGCAATCTACTCAAGGTTTCAGTGCTATCAATTACCTCGATGTAAAAGATGCCAATGCAGGATCAGGACAGGCGTTGGGATGTGGTACGACCGAAGGATGTGTGGACAGCGGAAACAACACAAACTGGAATTTTGCTTCAACAGCCCCAAGTATTACCGGAACAGTCTATGTCGATACTGGCGCAACCATCCCGTTGACCGGTGTCAGCGTGTCACTTTCGATTAATGGTGCTGCTGCATTTGCAACTGATGCTGTTGATGCAGGTGGACAGTTCACCATACCCGCCACTGTTACCGTTACCGGTGGTTCCATCCTCACCCTCTACATCGAAGATTCCACTCACGATGCGGTCACTGTCTCGACTGGTTCCGGTGGCGCAATGACGGGAATTACACTTATCAAGAATAACCTCATCGTTCGTTCGGGAACAGGAACACA
>CAZUVN010000010.1:0-23378 GCA_964623835.1 uncultured Candidatus Peribacteria bacterium | reverse complement strand
ACCCAGTTCATCCGTTCCGTTGAATTACTACGGGAGTCCATTCCCGACCCCGCAGCATATCCGTTCAATCTGTCCGCCGTCCGCCATTTAGATAGACTCGATTTTCACCCGAAAGTCACCTTTCTGATTGGAGAAAACGGAAGCGGCAAATCGACACTCATGGAAGCGATTGCATTGCGATACGGATTGAATGCGGAAGGCGGTTCCCGGAATTTCAATTTTGCGACGCAAGAATCACATTCTTCTCTTCATGACCATATTCGGTTAGCTAAAGGAGTAAAGCGCGCACAGGACGCGTATTTTCTGCGAGCGGAAAGCTATTACAACGTCGCAACGAATATCGATGCATTAGATGAAGGTGGAGGAGGAGATCTGATACGGGACCACTACGGCGGGAAATCTTTGCACGAACAATCGCATGGCGAATCGTTCTTTGCCCTCTTTCACCATCGCTTTTACGGCAACGGCATGTACCTGCTCGATGAGCCCGAAGCAGCACTGTCACCCAAGCGTCAGGCAGAGCTCCTGAAACGTCTGCATGAATTGATACAGCAGAACAGCCAGTTCATTATTGCGACGCACTCCCCCATCATTCTCGCGTATCCGCATGCGACTATCTATCACCTGTCCGATAAGGGATACGTCGAAATGCAGTATCAGGATACCGAGCACTACACCCTGTACCGCGATTTTTTGAATAATCCCGAACACATGCTTGCAGAGCTAGGCATCGCATGAGATCGTGAGTGCATGCACATCCGCACCCTCTCTGTCCTCTCTCTTTTAGTTCTCACTGCCTGCGCCGTCACAGAAGCTCAACCAACCGCACTGACTACATCATCTGTGTCACCGGTTTCTTCATCGTCCATTGCAGCAACTGGACCACTCATTCAATCCCCCGTCTCCACCGACGAATTCCGGACGATGACACTCTCGGGAACTGATCTGGTCATTGGTCGCATCTTGGAACAGAACAGCGCCTACGTGAAGCACTACGTCACCTACAAGAGCAACGGACTCATTATCAGTGGAACATTCAGCATCCCCCGCGGTGACGGACCATTTCCGTTGATTATCCAGAACCACGGCTACATTGATCCCGATATTTACACCAACGGCCGTGGACTGCGCCGTGAGCAGGATGCGATGGCGCGTGCCGGCTTTGCCGTGCTGCATACTGATTATCGCGGTCATGCGGAGAGCGACCCGAACCCGACGGCAGACGGACTCTTTGAAAACGGACTCGGCTACGCAGTCGACAGTGCCAACGCTGTTCTTGCGGTACGTGAATGGAATGATCCGCGCGTTGATGCGGCGCATGTCGGCATGATCGGCCACTCAATGGGTGGCGGTGTTACATTGCAGAACCTCGTCACGCGTCCCGACCTTATTGACGCAGCCGTGCTCTACGCGCCGGTCAACAGCGATGCATGGAAGAACTTCGACCGATGGAACCGCGAACAGGACTATGCAGAGAGAACATTGATGGCCTTCGGTGGCACACGAGATGAAGCACCGGGATCGTGGGATGCCATCTCCCCCCAACCGTATCTCGCTACCATCAGCACCCCCATCCTTCTGTTCCACGGACTGCTCGATGAAGACGTCCCAGTCGAATGGTCCGCCGACTTGAACCTCCAACTCGAAACGCTCGGAAAAGATGTGCGGTACCTCACCTATCCAAAGGAAGGGCATGAGTTCGCGGTAAACTGGAAGCACTTTATCGATACAAGCATTGCGTTCTTTAAAGAGCGCTTGAATACCCAACAGTAATCCCACGTATCAATGTATGAAATGCAATAACTGTGCCGAAGCGTGGGTTCCCCACGCTGGAGGCACTCTTTGATCGAAGGGGGCAACGTGGGGGAAACCGAAGGTTTCCCCCACGAACTTAAAACAATGCCCCCTGTTCGGAGGCATTGAATCGCGATTCAATGGTTGCGCGATTATTTCTTCTTGGACTTCTTCTTCTTCGTGGCCGTCTTCTTCTTGGCCGTCTTCTTCACAGTTTTCTTAGCAGCCTTCTTCTTAGGAGCTGCCTTCTTTTTCTTCTTAACTGGCATGGTGAGAAGGGAATGAAATAAGGATGGCTTCAATTGTAATTCAGTGGCGGTAGTTGTGAAGCGAATGGTGCGGCGTGAATACAAAATTGTGATGTGGTTGTGTATTGGATGACGAAAAAAAATTTCTGGAAACAGAAAACGCGGAGCGAGACGACTTGTTACGCGTCTGCACTCCACGTTTTACATGTTCACACAACGCTCACTTAAACATCACACTGAATGACTCTTTTCCTTCCACCTGATCTCTGCGTGTCACACCGACGTAATATGTTCCTGGTGGGAAGTCATACGCTTCACCACAGACCGGTCCGCTGAATCCGAAGAGATCGACATCGGCCATCGGGTAAATCGAACAACGTACTTTCGTATCGTTCGATACCGTCACGGTCAGATTCTGTTGTTGCGAGACGGTGAAGCGATAGAACTCACCGAAATCTTCATACTCAATGTAGCCTGTTTTTGGCTTATTCTTCTGCAAAGTTTCAGCATCCATAAATCCGTCATTTCCGTCTCCGACTACGACTGCCGACGTCAGTGTGAACGACGCATTGTTCGTCAGTGGCACTACTTCCAACTGATAATCGCCCGCCGCCATGCTCACGCGCATCATGCAGAGATTGTCGACGATATGACCGACGTAATATTCAAGTGCGAAGGATGTTTCTTTTTCCAACTTGTAGAGACGGCACTGTGCCTTGGCATCGGCAGCAACATTGAGTGCAATGGTGCCGGTAACGGGCTGCTTGATGGAGAAGCGGTAGACCTTCTCCTGTTTTCCATTGAATGAACCATCATCGCCGAGTGGAAAATCAACTTCCAAGATCGCAACGGAGTTTGTCGATGTTGCAGTGCTCGCGCGTGACCGTGAGATGACCGACGATGACTGCGCGGAACTCGACGACGATGCAACTGTCAGCCCGAGTGCATTGAAGATGTATGCCGCAGCCTCACCGCGTAGCAGTGCGGAGTCCGGGTAGAACTTTGATCCCGCCTGTCCACTGATGGGAAGCACATTATGACTGAACGCACTCGCCATGTACGGCGCGTACCATGCGGTCAGTGAGACATCGGTGAACGCTTTAACCGGCGCGGTCGATGCCTGCGCATTCAGCGTGATGCCAAGAACCGTGTGAATCATCTTCAATGACTCAACGCGGTTGACCGCCTGCTCAGGCTTGAAGTTCCCATCCGCATATCCGCCGACGTAGCCGTTCTTCGCCGCATCGCAGACAACAGCTGCAAACCATGCGGTCGTCGGGACATCCTTAAAGCAGCTCTTGGACGGGGCGGCGGGATTCTTTCCCGCGGCTCTATAAAGGAGCGTCAGCATTTCGGCGCGGTTGACGGTATTACCGGGCTTGAATGTTCCGTCGGGGTTTCCTTTGACGATGCCTTTATCGGCAAGTGTTTCGATTTGTCCTTTATACATGTGATTCGCCGAGACATCGGTGAACGATGCGGCGATTGCGTACGCAGGGGCAAAACCCTGTACGGCAATAAGTGCGTAAGTAAGAAGAGAACGGATACGTGCAACCATGGAGTGACGGGGGAAATGTCGCTCAAATGCTACAGGTGAACACATTCGTTACTCAATATCCCTTCCTTATATAGGCTGGAAGGAAGGGGGGATGTGTGGTGGAGTGAGAATTACACGGAAAGGTTTTTGAGAATGTCCTCCGGCTTCCAGTACTGAATGGTCGATTTTTTGCCGTGAGGAAGATTCAGAAAGTATTCGTAATCTGTATTGAAACTAAAGATTGGATAACCGGTTCTATAGGCGACAATCGCATTCATGCATACATCCAAGGGAATCACTTCCTCCGGGCGTAACATTCTCTTTAAAGAGGCTCGCTTATTCTCGTTTGCGAACAAGTGGAGATCTTTAAGAAGCCACGAACAAGGTCTCACCCGAAGATGAACTGTTGGGAGAAAATGCACCACAACCTTCTTGGCCATACGCTTTCTACGGAGTCGTTTCTGGTACAACTCTAAAATATGCGCATCTCTTGTTTTTACAGAATTGAAGATCTTATAGAACCACCCAAAACCCAATCGTTTCTTCACAGTTTTTGTTGAATAGGCATAGTACTCTCTGTCTTTATTATTCTTGCGGCATTTTTCAATAAACCTGGCCAATTCTGTCTTTAATTTAAAATCACCATCGTTCCTCGAAAGAAACACAAACGGCGTTTCATCTAACAAAACATGTTTTAGATCAGCCATGCTTTGGCTTGAGAACTCTTCTAGGAGCGCTCGTAAAGCCATAGTGCTTCTCTACAAACTTATAGATGCCTTCAGCGTCTATCTCTTTGTCGATTTGTTTCTCGAGAGCACGCATCTGGCGATAGTTTTGCCAGTATTGTCTGAGGGTTTTGACCATGAGCAGGATAAGGATATGCCGACTAGGCATAGATGTAAATTGACAGAGAATATTATCACTCTAAAATATGGAGTGATAATTACTTCTTAACCACTTGGCTATATGGCAAAAGGAAAAGTGACCAGTAAGCGCGCAGCGAAGGCTGCATCGAAAGTCTTGAAAGATGGACGCACAGGTAAGGCAAGTAAGACAGCGGCCGGTAGTGCCCTTTCGCAAAGACCACCGAAAAAGAGTAAGAAGAAATAATACAATAAATGACTAAATACTGGCTATTCAGCGGCCCGCAGGAAAATTGGGAGAAGGCTATAAGCCATGGCACATGGGGCGCCGAACCGGGCTCGCAGCCTGCTAAACAGTGTTGGTCAAAAATTCGACCCGGGGATATTGCACTATTTTATGCCACTCACCCTGTGAAGGGATTGATAGGTTTAGGCATATTAAAAGCAAAAACAAAGTCAACTATTCAGATTTGGAACACGACACATAAATTAAAACATGATTATGAATGCAGAGCTCCATTCGAGACAATTTTCCATGTTTTAGATAGCTCGAAAGAACCAATTAATATTTCAGATCTAAGCATTCAAAAAATTTCTGGGATGAATTCTCTTGTTGATAAAACAGAAATTAAGGAAATATTTTATAGATTACGTAAGCAGTGGCGAATTGGTAAGCCATCACTTTTAGCAAGGAAAACTGTAATACTCAGATCCACCAGAAAATACAAGCAAATAAGAAATTGGACGGTATTTATTATTGGAACCCTCTTTGGATTCTTATTTGAAAAGGGGTTAGATTTATTCCTAAAACTTGTAACTCACTTTAATGGGAATCCACCAAATTCTTGAATCACCTCATCAATCTCTTTCATGAGCTTCCCTGTCTCCACCATCGCCACAATCATTTTCTGATAATGGAGAATGTCATCCGATGATAACGTGCGGCCTTTGCGATCTTTCAGCCATTTTTGAGCTGGAGTGTAACCACCAATAGGGAATTCCCACCCTTCCTTTGGCACACCGTCGAAGTACTGCGTCGCATTGATCCAGACCTTTCCATCCTCGTACGTCACTTTCTCCACTTCGTTGCTTCCAGCAATAGGATACTTTGTAATCAACTGACTGAGTTTTGATGATTCCATCAGATGCAACAGTCTAATTTCACGGCCCAGAGCTACGAGTTTCCAGAATAAGTCACGATTCGATGTAAACGGAATGCGCGGGAAGTCGATCTTCAAAAACTCTTTGTATCGCTCACGATAAGTAGGGCTGTGGAGAATGGCATAAATATAATCGAAAATATCTTGAGGACCATAGGTGCCTCCAATAACACCACCTTCATCATTATCTGTGACTGGGCCACTTTCTGCATGCCACATTCCTGACCCTTCTTCAGTCCAGAATTTGTATCCAAGCTTCTTTAAGACTGGCTGCAAAAGTTCAATATTTAAATTTGGAGTACGCTCCTCCTCTTCTAAGGATTCATCATGATAAAGATAAAGAGGTAAAACAGTACATCGATCCAAAGAAGATACCGCATCCTTACCAATAATTTTTGATCCTGCATAAACTGCATAATTAGCATCAGCACGCGATTGGCGAAGTAAGATAAAACATAGATTTTCACGATTTCTTAAGTGATCCATAAGTTCGTGTCTTGGTCTGTCCATCAATTCTATTCCATGGAAACACAAGCGAAAATCAAACGGTCTATAGATAATTTGTGTAATCTTTTTTTCTGAATCTGCTGCAGCCCTCAACGCACTTCTTGCATCATCAAGTTTCCAATCATTCGTGTCGACAATATTCAATTGTGCTCTTAATTCTGTAGAAGGAATATTTACATCTTGCAACTTTCTAATCGTGCTATTGATAGCCTCTTTATCAAAAGCGACTGCAATATGATCTCTATGGGTTGTGATTCCCGAATTCCATATGGGAAAAAGTTCGCTTAGTAATAATCCATTCTGATATTCATCCTGCATTTCAAAATTCTTCGGGACAAAAAAGAAGTCAGGCGCCGCTACGTTGAGCTCTTGCCAACTGGTTTTTGACACATCATCCACACTGAGTAAGTCGTATTTTCTCTCCTGCTTTCCGAATAATTCTGCATGATGCAACTTCCCCAAAGCTTCTTTCTGTTTCTCTTCTGTTTTCACGAACAATGTAATCCCGACACCCTGCATAATATCAAACACATTTTCGTCTTTCCCTCCATCTGGTGCGGTTTCTTTTTTCTTGGAACTGCCGTGTAAGTCTAGTACGTAAATGTGATCAAATGCCTCTAGAAGACTCTCTCGCATTCTGCGATGCACGATTCCATCGAGGAATGAATTATTCGTGATGATCGCAACAATCCCTTGTCCATTTTTCTCAACCAAGTGCTGTGCAAATCGAATGAACTTCACATAATCATCTGAAAGCGCATTATAACTTTTCTCTTTTAGCCCTTCTTTGTACGTTTCTATCAACTCATTAATCCATTTGCCTTTGTTGCTCGAACTCACGCTATACGGCGGATTTCCCATGACTACCATAATCGGCAAATCGCGTTTTACTTCCTCCGCCATTAATGCCTCTTCGGTCAGCGCGCCTTGCAATCCTAAATCACGGAAAAGCGTGTCATCTTTTTCTGGTGCTTCTTCCAAGCTGTTTGTAAGGAAAATTCTCAGACGCTTATTAAGGTCTGTGACGCCTGTTTCCGCCAATGTCATACTCAATTTAAGATGTGCGATGGTATAACTGGCCATCATCAGCTCAAAGCCATGTAAACGAGGCACAAGATGATCTTGTACGTATTGTGGCCACATGCCCTCCTGCCCCTCAAACTTCTTGTGAATTTCGCGTATGACTTCATTCAGGAAGGTTCCCGTTCCAACTGCTGGATCAAGAATCTGCACACGGTCTATCATTTTCTTCGACGTCTTGCCTTGTTCGGTAAATTTCCATTCAATCTGCGATCGATCTGCAAGCCCTTCAGGCAAACCGAAATGCTCTTTTAACAATGCGTCGACAGATCGAACGATGTAGCGAACAACTGGAAGGGGCGTGTAAAAGACACCGCGCTGCATGCGCAGCTTGGGATCATATTCACGGAGAAAGTCTTCGTAGAAGTGAATAATAGGATCGTGCGTATCCTCTTTTTTCAAATACAAACCGTGAACTAGCGCATGTACATCGGCATACACAAATACTTCACATAATTCATCAACAATATAGGAGAGTTTCTTTTCGAAATTTATCCCGGCGATATGATCGAAGAACTGTTGTAGTAGATGATTTGATGCTGGAATTTTCTCGCGTGCTTCTGCTCTTGTGAACGTTTCGGAGGTATCATCATGGTACCGCGCGACGAACAAACCATAAACAAGGGTTTGCGCATACAAATCAGCAAATTGTTCGCGAGTTACATCATGAATAAGCTTATTTTTTAATACATCAAAAATTGCTTCAATTTGTTCGCCTTTGGTTCCCGTAAATGCAGGATCTAATAGTTCGTTGATATTATCGCGCAAACGACGGGCTTTACCTCCCATAATCTGCGCTAGATGTTTGGCCGAACGAATTGAATCAATCGGCTCTGTAATAAACTCAGACAATTCATTCTCTAAACTTGCAAACTGATCTTCATGAATGGATAACGTTGTTCCATTTTTCGTTGCGACGATAATTCCATCGCCATAACGAACACCGTTTTTGTAAAAGCGAAATTCTAGTCCATTGGTCAGAATCAAATTTGCATAGCCGAAATACCGCGCCATCTGCTCACTCTTTTCTATTTTATCGAGCGATACATGTACATCTTTCGCTTCCACATAGCCCACAGGCACCTCTCCTTTTAGAAAGATAAAATCAGGTCGACCATGCTCGCTTCCTTTCGGCTCATTCACCACATGTAGCTTCGTTACATCCTTAAAAAGAGTCTCTAATGCTGGACGATAGCTATGTTCCTGTGCATGCCCTGTTGCAAGCTGCTGGGAAACTGCTTGGAGGTAAGCCGCTACAGGCGATTGTGACATATCAGGACTATAGCGAAACTATTGATCAGCCCAAAAGCCTGTTTTTTACATCTCCACCCCCGCACTCACCCGATACACGACTCCCGCTTTGTCATCCGTCACGTAAAGCGTTCCTCCGGGTTCGATCAGCAATCCGACCGGGCGTCCGCGGACCGTATCGCCATCGATGAATCCGGTCAGGAAGTCGACCGACTCGCCTTCGGGGTTGCCATTGGCATCCAACGGAATGCGGACAATCTTGTAGCCGACTTTCACCGTGCTGTTCCACGACCCGTGCTCCGCAACAAGCAAGTCGTACCACCACGCTTCCGGCCATCCTTCCTCGGGAACAAATGCGAGATCGAGCGGCGCGATGTGCGCGGGTAACTCCACATGCGGCGGGACCGTCGTTGCACAATCGAACCCTTCGACCGGGCTCAGGGTGACACTCTCATCTTTTATGCGGTCACCGTAGCAATACGGCCAACCGTAATGTGATCCATCCGTAATAATATTCACCTCTTCCGGTGGCAAGTTGTCTCCTAATTGATCACGCCCCATATCGGTTGCGTACATGCGACCGTCGACGTAACTCCAATTAAAGAAGACCGCATTGCGCAGACCGCGCGCAACAATTTTCTGATCCGATCCATCGGGATTCATCGAGATAATGGTGCCGTGCAATTCGTTGCGCTCGACACAGACATCACAGGTCGAACCGATCGACACGTAGAGCCGATTGTCCGGCCCCCATCGAACAGTGCGTGATGTGTGGCGACCTCCCCCAGGCAATGACGCGATTGTTTTAACGGGAGCATCGCTGTACACCAAATATTCTTTGAGCGATGTCTCTTCGGCGACGTACAACTTTGTTCCCTCAGGGTTAAATGTCAGACCATGCGGATTGCGCAGACCACGGATGGCATCGTACTGCTGACGCACGGTGGAACCACTCATTTCCAGCACGGTGACAACACCGGCAGATGGCCGACTCACCCAAAAATTACCGAAGCCGTCGCGGACCATCACACGTGCACCCGAAAGATCGCGTGCGAAAATTTCGACCTCGGGAGAATCCAAGGTGAGGGGACCGGGTGTGCCCGGCGCAGTGGAGGATGCAATAGATGACGTGGATGATGAAGAGCCGCTCGTATTAGGTGGGTTAGTGTTGGGAGTGCAGCCAACGACGAGAAGGCCGAGAGCGGCCAGAGGGAGAATAAAACGCATGACACTAAGACTACCACAGAGAAGAACTATGACAGGAATGATCCTCTTTTATCCGACGAATGCAGTGATACAATCATGCGCCATGAACAAACCAGTACCCGCACCGGCTCCTTTGGCTAAGTTTAGACCGATCGAGATGGTCCCCGCTTCCGCCCCGACCATGCCGCCGGAACGAAGAAATGCCAACGCCGCTCCTGTGTTAGGAGGATGGTGCCATCATGATTTTGTGGAGACGAATATCGCAGTATTCAGCGATGGCACGAAAGCCTTCTGCAGGCATTGCTTGTCACCCAAGCCTCTGGAGTCAAAACCCAAAAAACCTAGAGAGAATGAGGCTTAGAGCCTGGACAGAACGCCAAAAAATCACTAAGCTGAGGCGTCGCCTCGCACCGCGCGGGGCCGTTTTTTGTATTCTCATTTTTCAGCTCTATGGATCATATCGTGGTTAAAGGCGCCCGGATGCATAACTTAAAAAACATCGATGTGGTGATTCCGCGCAACAAACTGACGGTAATTACCGGCGTGTCAGGATCCGGTAAATCAACCCTCGCATTCGATACGATTTTCGCCGAGGGGCAGAGGCGCTACGTCGAAAGTCTTTCCGCCTACGCGCGTCAGTTCATCGCGCAGATGGAAAAACCCGAGGTCGACTCCATTGAAGGGCTTTCCCCTGCCATTTCCATTGATCAAAAAACTGCGCCAAGAAACCCACGTTCGACCGTCGGAACGGTGACGGAAGTGTATGACTACATGCGTCTCCTCTGGGCAAAAATCGGAAAGGTTCACTGTACCGAATGCGGACGACTGCTCGAGCGCCAGACCGCATCGCAGATGGTCGAAACAATTGCGGGACTCGCCGAGGGAAAAAAGATCTACCTACTTGCACCGCTCGTTGAAGGGCGCAAAGGCGAGCACGTGAAAATTTTGGAGGCAGTAAAGCGTGAGGGATTCGTCCGTGTGCGCATCGACGGGCAAATCATGACGACCGATGAAGAAATCAAACTGGACCCGAAGAAAGTTCATGACATCGCGATTGTCGTCGATCGTATGGTAATCCGCGACCTGCAAACGAAAGCCGGCGAAGTAAACCCGCACCGCTCTCGGTTGGCCGACTCGGTCGAACTGTGTTTAAAGAAGAGCGAAGGAACCATCATCGTGTTGGATGCGGACACCAACGAAGAGCTCCGGTTTTCCGAAAGCTTCGTCTGCCCCAATCACCCCGAACAGCAAATTCCCGATCTGGAGCCGCGCAGCTTTTCCTTTAACTCACCGCACGGCGCATGTGACACGTGTCACGGTATCGGGTCCATTCTGCAAATCGATATTCCATCAATTGTGCCAAACCCGAATCTCACCTTGGCCGAAGGAGCCATTCACCCCTGGGCAACATCTGCCAGTCGCATGGGATTCATGAATAACGTGCTTGAGGCTCTCTCAAAAGCGGTCGGATTCCGTATGAACACTCCCTGGAAAAATCTGACCGATGAGCAGCGGGAGATTATTATGAAAGGATACAGCGAGCCGTTGGAAGTGCCGATGGACACGCGCACCCTGGGCGGCGTCTACCGTACAACCTACGAAGGAGTGATTCCCAACCTTGAGCGCCGTCATGCCGAAACAGACAGCAACTATGTTCGACAGCAGATTGAGGAGTACATGCTGGAACTCCCCTGCCCCGATTGTCACGGCCAACGTTTAAAGAAAGAAATTCTGGGTGTCACCGTCGGCGGGCACAATATTGTGCATGCAACGGATTTGAGCGTGGAAGAAGCAGAAGCGTTCTTTAGAGGCTTGATGCCGGATGATAGCTCCGAGAACAAGAAGCTTCGGGCTACAAGCAAAAAAGAATCTCAAGAGCTCGCAGCTCACAGCTCGCAGCTTTCTTCGTACGAATTCACCATCGTCAAAAAAGTTCTGACCGAGATCGTCGCACGTCTCAGCTTCCTTCAGAACGTCGGTCTCACGTATCTCACGTTATCGCGATCGGCTTCGACACTCTCCGGCGGAGAGGCGCAGCGCATTCGCCTTGCAACGCAGATCGGATCGGCACTGGAAGGCGTGCTCTATGTGCTCGATGAACCATCTATTGGACTCCATCAGCGCGACAATACGCGATTGATCGAAACGATCACGCGCCTGCGCGATTTGGGCAATACCGTCATCGTCGTTGAGCACGACGAAGAGACTATCGAAGCTGCGGATTATCTGTTGGAAATTGGCCCCGGCGCCGGAAAGTACGGCGGATCAGTGGTCGCACAAGGCTTGCCGGAAGAGCTGATCAATAACCCGAACTCCGTGACGGGTCAGTATCTGAGCGGAAAGAAAGTGATTGCCATTCCCAAGAAACGCCGACCGGGAAACGGCAAATTTATCACTATCAAAGATGCTCACCATCACAACCTGCGTCACGTTGATGCAGAGATCCCACTGGGAACCTTCGTCGGCATCGCTGGTGTATCGGGCTCTGGAAAATCAAGTTTGATTCACGGCATTCTTGGACCGGAACTTCTGCGCGTGCTGAACAAGGCGCACGCACGTCCGCAAAATGTCGGATCGATTGAAGGACTGCAGCATCTCGATAAAGCGATTGTCATCGACCAATCCCCCATCGGTCGCACACCGCGCAGCAACCCTGCAACGTACACCGGCATCTTTACCGACATCCGCGATCTGTTTGCGACCACGCCCGAAGCAAAGCTTCGCGGTTATCAGCCTGGACGCTTCAGCTTTAACGTGAAAGGTGGACGCTGCGAGGAATGTGAAGGCGACGGTATGAAACGTATCGAAATGCACTTCCTTCCAGATGTCTTTGTTACCTGCGAAGTCTGCCGCGGCCAGCGTTACAACCGCGAAACGTTGGAAATCACCTATAAAGGAAAGAACATTGCCGATGCCATCGACATGACTGTTACCGAAGCGATCGAGTTCTTTAAAGCGATTCCCGTACTCTTCAAAAAACTTCAGACATTGGAAGATGTCGGACTTGGGTATTTGCGCCTCGGCCAGAGCGCAACGACACTCTCCGGCGGTGAAGCACAGCGCGTCAAACTCGCGACTGAACTTCTGCGCCGTTCAACCGGTCAGACGTTCTATATTCTCGATGAACCAACAACCGGTCTGCACTTTGATGACATCAGCAAACTGCTGATTGTGCTGCAACGCTTGGTTGATAAAGGAAATACTGTGCTCGTCATTGAACATAACCTCGACGTGTTAAAGTCGGTCGATCATATTATTGATCTTGGCCCGGACGGCGGCACCGGCGGAGGATACATCATTGCCACCGGCACGCCGGAAGAAGTCGCAAAAGAGAAGAAGAGCTACACCGGACATTACCTCGCTAAAATTTTCGAGAAGCAGAAAGCCGCGTGATGCCTATGAAGATTAAGCCATCTTCCTCATCGACCACCGACATGCGATTTCGCCCAGGACACTCGCCGCTCATGTGGGACATCGCGATTGTCGCGTTGATGATCATCGGCAGCGGAGCTGCGATTCTTGCGCTGAATACTCAATCGATCATTGCCGATGTCATCGGCTTCGTCGGATTCATCGGCTTCCTTCTTGTGTTCTGGGGATCCTTCATTGAGCCCCGATTGATTACAGTGAATAAAAAAAGTATACAAATAAAAGGTCTACAGGATCTGACAATTGCGGTTATCGCAGATTTTCATGTGGGACCGTACAAACGCGCAGGATACGTTCGCAGAATTGTTGATCGTGTGAATGCACTCAAGCCCGATCTCATTCTTCTGCCCGGTGACTTTATCTATGATCGCGATTCCGATGCATCGCATGTACATCCTCTGAAAGATCTCCGCGCACCTCTGGGTGTGTTTGCCGTACTCGGGAATCACGACACCGGCCACATGCTCGACCGCACATCCGATCATTTCATTCCCTATCGCACGCCGGACCGCAACGCCGATGTCTGTGCGACATTAACACAACTCAACGTGCGGGTCTTGCACCGCGATCTGATTTCGCTGCATCACCAAGGACAGCAGTTCACCCTCGCAGGTTCTGATCATCGCTGGATGGATACGTACGACATCGATCAGCTGATGAATGATGCTAATGAAACCCTGCCGCTGATTCTCCTCACGCATATTCCCGATGTGATTGAAGATGAAGCGAGTTTGAAAGCACAATTGATTGTGTGCGGACACACGCACGGGGGTCAGATTCGCCTGCCATTCATCGGCTCGTTGTATCCGATTCCCGACGAGCTTGGCCGAGCCTATGACCAAGGAATTTTCACTCTAAAGAACGGGACACAATTGGCTATCACCCACGGCATAGGGGAGACGATGGCGAGGGCACGACTCTTTTGCCCACCAGAAATTATGGTTCTGCATATTCAATGAACGTCCTTCGTTCGTTTATGTATTGTTAAATTGCTAAATTGTTGATGTTTATGGTGCCTTTAACAGTTTAACAATTTAACAATATACTCGATCATATGATCCGCCATTTTACTGCGACCGCCTTTGTGACAGATTCTCAGAATCGCGTTCTTTTGTTATGGCACAAGCGCATGCAAAAGTGGATGCCACCGGGCGGACACATTGACCCCAACGAGACGCCGGAGGAATGTGCGCGACGCGAATGCAAAGAGGAGACTGGATTGGATGTAGAGATCATCGGTTTTGATCAGCCAAATCTGTTTGAAGGATCAGATCATGAAGGAGAAATGCTCAAAAAACCGTTTGCGATGTTGCTCGAAAACATTCCCGCCAGTGAATCGCGTGGCGAGCCGGCACATCAGCATATGGATTTTTTGTTTCATGCAAAACCGCTTGATGAATCACAAGCACTCGTGATTGCGGAGCGGGAGGCGGGTCACTTGAAATGGTTTACGAAAGAGGAAGTTGAAGCAATTCCACGTGAAGAGATTTTTGGGAATGTGCGGAGTTACATCAGAGATCTCTAAGCGTCCATGATTGGCTCATCATTCGGGTCCTTCACTACGGGCGGAACGCTAATAAAAAATAATCCATTATCGCGCGACTGTAGCTGTCCTACTATGTCAATTTCCGGTGCCGTAAGATTTTGAACATTTGCGCCCCATTCCTTTAAAACTTTCTCTGCCATCTCCTGTGTAATGCCACATATTCTGCTAACAGCCTCAATTGGACGAGGGCGAAGCCGTTCGGGCGACGTCCATAAAGCAGATAACGTTTTGTTATCTGGAAAATACTGAGAGACTCTTTCAGGAATAACTCCTTTATCTTTTCTTATCTGAACGGGAATATTCAGTTCCATGCGCTCGTGGACCCAAGATTCACCCTCCTGTGCTGCAATGCGGACAACCGAACGACGCTGTTCATCTAAAAACAATTGCCTTCTATTGGGCATGACCGAGCTATGAGCTGTGATAATATCTTCCGTCGTTCCACCTTTAATCAGTCCTTCTGAAAAAATATCTTTGGTATTCAAAAGGTTTGTAACGACTGCGGACGATACATATTTTCCTCCCTCACGAATGAGAGGAATTTCACGAGACAGTGGTAGAACAAATCTGCTTCTCACCCAATTATATCTATCCTTCTCCGGGACTCCCGTCGCTATTGCCCATGCCATCAATTTTCGAAATTTGAGTTCTGCGATATACGGAGGAAGTCCTTCTGCGTAGATAATGCCCTGCTGACCAATACGCGGAGACGTAGAATAAATCGCTTCTGGCATTCCCTTGGTTGATGCTCTTGGTACAACAATAACGGCCATTTTCTCCGATGCTTTATCGAGTACTTTTTTACACTGGGTGGGAATGTTGCCCGCCGCGTATCCCACAACCACCACTGCGTCCAACGGAACCTTGCGTCCGTAAAGTTCAAATTCCAAATTTCGGGGGTCAGCTAGCTTGGGAGTCATCCAAATTGTCGCTGTGTCACCCTCCAACTGGGGGAAATATTCCGGAGCGCTAAGTAGCTCATCCGGATGCATTGTTTCTCGACGTCTTGGATCGGAGAACTCATTCAGGAATTGAAAATTAACCCCGCGCAATTCACCTAAAGCATCATGGTGAGGTGTATCAAATGGCTCCTTCGAGACCGCACGAATCTTCTGAGTAGCACTTCCGCGCCACAGATAAGGCGAGAATGCAACGGCGACCTCGGCAAGGTCGGTCGTTGCCAAGCGAGCTGCTAGTGAAAAATTGTTTACTGCATCGGTATCCCCACTACTTGGCCCAATTTGGGCACCTGTCACGATTATCGGGAAATGTTGATTGATAATGGAGAAAGCAAGATGTGCCGCAACCATTTCAGTAGTATCCGTTCCCATGCTGATAATGGTGCCGTCACTCTCTGAGTGCCCTGATTTATATTTCTGCCTTTCCACTTCAAAAGCGGCCAGACCGATTTCCTGAATCATTTCATCCGTCATATCCGAACTATCACACCCATGCGGGGGCATATTGAGAACACGATTTGATCGGAATCTATATTTCTTACTGAGCGTTCTAATAAACTCCTTACAAAATGTTTCAAAGTCCAAAGATGACACAAGCTGCGGAACACCGCCAATGACCTTCTCTACAGATGCAATTGTTCCGCCGCACCAAACGACATCAATGTCCGGAGGGATTACTTTTACCGGAGGCGGCACAAGGCGCATTTCCATGCCCTTTGACGCATCGTCAGTGTTTCCAAGTTTCAAACCGGAGTCGGATGATTTCGGGGACATGCTACTCTTGAAGGAATAAGAACGAGCTTTAAACCCAAAGAGAAAATGATTTATCCAAGTAGTAAAGTCTACTTGAACGAATATGTAAATCCAAACTTTCTGCGCGCAATCTCGGACTATTTATTTGGTTTTCTTTTGCTCTTCTTGAGCTTACTGGAAAGCAAATCGCGGAATGGATAGGTCATAATTGTAAAAGAAACCTTATCATTAATCTCATCTGGGTCTGTGATGCCTTTTGCTTCTAACTCTGCGATATCATGGGATACAATAACCTTCGCTTCGGAGCGTGTCATTGCGCCTGCAGAAATAAATCGCGGTATCAAGCCTCCATTTCCCTGATAAACCTCACCTTTTCTTCTGCGAGTCGGAAACTCTATCCCTTCCTCGGCGTTATAACTAGCGCTCCCCACAACCACAATTGGACCACGTGCTATTTCAGCAGCTGATTTTAAATACTCAACACTAACATCGTCAGATCTTAAATTACCGTCACCTAACCCCACCAAAATTGTCGCGCGATTAGTTGCAATCAATGTCTGAATTTGAGAGTAATCGGTCATCGGATCAACCTCAAATGAATGAATATTGTTGGCAAGCAAAAAAGGTTTATCAGGCGTTCCACGAACTTTATCAAAATCCTCATCTGGCCTAAACTCCCATTTCATACGACCGGCATGGTATTTCGCCTGTCGATAAAAGCGCGTGACGAATGCGAACGTATTTGCAATCTGAGGCTTCTCTATTCCAAAGGGACCAAAAAAACGCTGATCAAACATAAGACCAATCTTCCCGCGCACCTCGTCTTGCGATGCCAAGCAAACTGCTCGCGTAAAATTGGTAACTGCATCTGTATCCTTTTTCTTAGTATGGTTCATGGAACAGGTAACAATGACTGCTTTATCACCTAACTCCTTTTCTGAAATCGCGTTGCCCAATGCGCCCATTAAAATTGCCATCGAGTCAGATCCATAAAGAACCACTAACCTATCAGTTGTTTTAAGCCTGTGACGTATGTCTTCGACAATCGTCATGATGTCATACACATCGGCGTTTGCACTATCAATGAACGGCTCCGCCGCGTTTCCTTCAAAGCGGCGAAATTGTTTAAACTTTTTATCTGGAATTTGAGCTAATAGAAAATCAAGACTCTCTCTTTTTGGAATAATCAGACCATCTTCTGGAACGGACATGATTGTCCCACCATATCCCACCACTTCGAGATCGGTCGTCGGAGCCGGCGGAGTACGATTGAAGAGTCCCATTGGAATTTAGGGCAGGTGAAAGTTAATTACCTCTAAGTGGTAGCGTACTATTGTAAAATATAGCATACGAAACGCAATCCCTGTATAATCAGGGCTATGGCCGCTCAGAAATCTGCAGAAAAGGCGATACTCGATAAAGCGCTATCCTTTGCCGAAAAGGCGCATTCAGGCCAAAAGAGACAGTCAGGAGAACCTTACATTACCCACTTGATAGCGGTACGAGATATGTTAGAAGAAGTTAACGCTGATGCTGAAACGTTAACAGCAGCCCTTCTTCACGACACAATTGAGGATACGGGGACATCCTACGAAGAAATCCGCAAGCAATTCGGTCCGACCGTAGCAAAGCTCGTCGAGGGTGTGACCAAAGTCCAGCAACTCGAAGGACAGATGGACAAGCGGGAGCGCAACATGCAATCCATCAGAAAAATTTTCCGTACGATGGGAAAAGACATTCGTGTGATGTTCATCAAGCTTGCAGATCGCTTACATAATATGCGAACCCTGGGCTACACAGAACCCGAGAAACAGCAACGCATCGCACGTGAAACACTTGAAATCTACTGTCCTGTCGCCGATCTTCTTGGCATTGATGTGTGGTTCCGCGAGCTTTCCGATATCTGTTTTCGCACATTGGATCCTACCGGATATGAGCTGGTTCGTCGTAAAGCAGATATTGCATGGGAATCGCAGCATACTGCACTTGAAAAGTGGACGAGCGCATTACAAGCAACACTCCATGCCGAGGGTTGGAAAAAAGCAAAAGTGCGGATTTTCCGTAGAAATTACGAGGAGATCTATACAAAAACACAGGGCCGTGAATCAGACCTTCAAAATATCGAAACATTTTGCGCCGTGCATATCACCATTCCGGATAATCAGGATTGCTATGCATGCATGGGCGCCACTCACCGTCATGTGACACTCATACCCAGTGAACTTCATGATTTCATTGCGGCACCAAAACTGAACGGCTACAGCGCTTTGCATAGCAGCGTGATGACTCCGAGCGGGAACGCGATTGATCTTGTTTTCCAGACTCAAACAATGCTCGACCGCTCGCACCTGGGTTCACTGATGATGTACCGTGAGCAGCAGCCGAAAAAAAGGCAGAAGACGGTGCCGGACTGGGTCTCTGCCATTATCTGGCTGGAACAGGACGAGCAAGATACCGGCGCATTTTTTGATATCCTACATTCCGAAATATTCGGCGACCGCGTGCGTGTCTACATTGGAAATTCTCGCCGGAAGCATCTCGAAGTTCCCGTTGGAAGTACTCTCCTCGATGTCGCGTTTTATGTTGATGAACAAACCGGTCTGCGCACAGAAGGCGCAACTGTCAATCATCAGGAAGCAAGCCTGAAGTCGATGATCTCGGATGGGGACGTGATTGAGTTTAAAAAAGACGCCAAACGCAGCCAGCGTGATGTTGCCGATTTGCGATATCTTCGGACATCGCTCGCACGCAAGGTTCTTATGTCACATTTGTCCGTTCTTCCATTAAGAGATCGCATCCGTTATGGAACTTCGCAACTTCAGCATGCAATTGATATTTCAATGGACCCGTTCTTCGGCATTGAATGGCAGAAACAAATTCGTGCAAACATTATGCAAGACGGAAGTGATCTATCGAATATCGGAACCGGTGCAATCAATCCGTTTATGTACATGCAGGAACATGCTGCACCCGAAGACTTTTTCCTTATCGATCCAAAGTGTTTTGTCATGCTATCGCGTCTATCTCCATCGGCTGGCATGCATTATGTTCTGCGGACCAGTCTATCGGAACTGCGCGCAGGAAATATTATTGGCTTGCAGGTGGGACCGGACGTGATCGATATCATTTCGGCAAATGTACTTGTTAATGAACGTCGCTTCTCCAAAGAGTACGTGCCAATCCGCGCACGGCCTGCATCATTGCAATATCCATTTCTTTTTGCGCTGCGCTTCCGTTATGAGCAACATGCCAACCCACTAGCAGGTATTTCAACACTTCAAAATATGTTGGATACACCTGTAAATCTCTTGCAGTTCGAGAACGGTTCAGTCACGCTCGGGTTCCACACGGACAACTTACGCACGGTCCAGGCAGCGTACGAGTACCTGTCAGCTCTGTCGTACGTATACGATATCTTCCGTATCACTCCTCCATGAATCAAAGCACTCGCAAACCGTCGCTTCTACTGCTGTACTGTGGAGGAACAATTGGCATGAGACAGGACATTAAAACATCTGCGCTGAAGCCGCAGTTGACTGCCGAGCAGCTGCTGAAACAGAACAAGCAACTGACGGAGGAGTTTTCGATTCAGACCAAGACGATCACGAATATTGATAGCACCAACATGCAACCGCACCACTGGACGTCCATTGCCAAAGAAATTGCTGACGAATATCTAAACTTCGATGGATTCGTTGTAACACATGGTACAGACACCATGGCCTACACTGCTTCCGCACTTTCCTTTGCGCTGCAAAACCTCGGAAAGCCAGTTGTACTGACCGGTTCACAGGTTCCACCAGAAATTCTCGGCAGCGATGCACTCACTAACCTTGTCCATGCCTGTCAGGTTGCAACCATGGATTTTGCCGAAGTATCGATTGTTTTCGGTACGAAAATTCTCCGCGGTAACCGCAGCATGAAAGTAAGCGAAAGCGAGCGCAACGCATTCATTTCTCCAGTCTTCCCGGAACTCGGAAATATTCGTCTGCAGCCCGAGTTATCGTACGCAAATATCCGCCGTCGCCACAGCGGTAACGTGCAGCTCCGTAATGAATTTGAAGGAAATGTAATGGCCATTAAGTGTGTTCCGGGGATGTCACCAAAAATGATTGAGTCGATCATCAATGACGGCGCCGAGGGATTGATCCTAGAGTCGTTCGGCCCCGGAAATCTTCCTAATGGAGAAAATTCATTGATCCCCAGTATTAAACTGGCTCACTCAAAGAATATCCCCGTGCTCATCTCAACCCAGTGCATCTACGGTACAACGCGTATGTATCTGTACGAAGTGGGACAGGACGTGCTGAAGCTCGGCGTTATTCCAACACGCGACATGACTCCTGAAACCGCCTTTGTAAAACTAAAGTGGGCACTTGCACGTTCCAGAAAGATGGACAAAATCCGCGCCATTATGGAAGAGGATGTAGCAGGCGAAGTATCAGGTGATGCTTAAACGCTACGAAGCAGGCATCTGAGCAATATCGATTAGTTCATCACGAACACCTCTGCGTGCATCAATGACACACAACTCCCCTTCCATCGTACGAGGGGAGAGCATGCCCGTATCGTCATATTCGTGTGATGCTGCCAAATCCAAGCGCAATGCTGGATCGAACGTTTGCTGAAGGACATTTTTCAATCGATCAGCGTCATGGGGCCTGAGCAAATCGTTTAGTTGTAATGTTACGATGGCTGCCTGCAAATGTACGAGCTTTGAATGTGCGCAACCCAGACACAATTCCTGATCTGCCTCACTACACTGAGCAGGATCATTATCAGTCGAGCACTCATGCGCGTAATGGCAGGGGTCAGCGGATAACGAATGTAGCGCTTCAATAGTGGCCAGGACTTGTGCATTTTTTGTCATGAGTAAGCCATTATATCCCAAAAATTGCTCTAGCTAAAATAAAGAAGAAATTTCCAGAAAGAGCGCTTTCCTCTACACTTCCCCCATGTTCGACCCCGTTGATCCCAAACAGTCTTTCCCCGCCCTCGAACGCGCCATACTCCAGTATTGGCGTGAGGAAGATCTGTTTCGGCGATCGATTGAAAACCGGAACGGCCGCGAGTCGTTCAGTTTTTACGATGGACCTCCGTTCGCGACCGGACTCCCCCACTACGGCCACCTGTTAGCCGGAACAATCAAAGACGTCATCCCCCGTTACCAGACCATGCGCGGAAAGCGCGTGGAACGTCGGTTTGGCTGGGATTGCCACGGTCTTCCCGTCGAAAACCTGATTGAGAAAGAGCATGACATCAAGAGTAAGCAAGATATTGAGGCGATGGGTGTCGCACGATTCAACGATTTATGCCGTTCATCGGTTCTGCGCTATGCGAAGGAATGGCAATCGACTGTCGAACGTATGGGTCGCTGGGTCGATATGGACTGGGATTACCGGACCATGGACGCGTCGTATATGGAATCAATCTGGTGGGTCTTCCGGCAATTATGGGACAAGGGACTGATCTACGAGGGCTACAAGCCGATGCACATCTGCCCGCGCTGTGTCACCCCGCTCAGCAACTTTGAGGTGACGCAGGGATACAAAGACATCACCGATGTATCTGCATTCGTACAGTTTGAACTCACGGATGAACCTGGAACCTTCCTTCTGGCATGGACCACGACGCCATGGACGCTGCCCGGCAACCTCTTCGTCGCGGTCGGACCTGATGTCCCTTACGTCAAAGTTGAATACAATAATAATACGTATATTGTCGCAGAAGAAAGGGTTGAATCAGTATTTAAAGATCTAGAATATAAAGTTTCAGGAAAAGCATTTAAGGGGGAGAAGTTGGAGGGCAAAACATACACGCCGCTCTTCTCGTACTTTGCGGCCGAGTATCCGGATGCCTTCCGCGTGGTAACGGCGGACTTCGTTTCAACGGAGGATGGAACCGGCCTCGTTCATATTGCACCGGGATTTGGTGAAGACGACTTTGCGATCGGCAAGCGCGAAGGAACGAAGATGCTCCAGCATGTAAGCATGGACGGGCTCTTTGTTCCGGCAGTCAGCGACTTCGCCGGTATGCACGTGAAACCGATCGATGATCCATCAAAGACAGACCGAAAAGTTATAGAGTGGCTTGAGAAACATGGCAAACTGTTCAAAAGCGAAAATTATCGTCACAGCTATCCGCATTGTTGGCGATGCGACAGCCCGCTGCTCAACTATGCGACTAGTTCCTGGTTCGTAAAAGTCGAAGGAATGAGGGAGAAGATGCTTGGGGCAAATGCAAAGACCGAATGGGTTCCTGCCCACATCCGCGACGGTCGATTTGGTAATTGGCTCGAGAATGCCCGTGACTGGGCTATCTCCCGCAATCGCTACTGGGGCACCCCCTTGCCTGTCTGGCGCACAAAGGACGGGTCGACTGTCGATGTCATTGCCAGCAGACAAGAACTATTCGAGCGCTGCCCCATCCGCTTCTCCAAAATTTCCGTCGTGCGGCACGGTCAGGCGGAGCATAACGTCCAAGGGTACTACCAGAGCATTGCACCTGGAGTCGATTTGACGGAAACAGGACGAAAGCAGGCGGAATCCGCCGGAGCGTTTCTCAGCAATCAGAACGTCACGGTCATTTACTGCTCGCCCTTGGCTCGTACGCAGCAGACCGCACAGGCGATTGCCGATGCGACCGGTGCAGAAATCATCATCGATGAACGTCTACGCGAAATTAACGTTGGAGAGTATGAAGGCAAAGCAATCGACAGTAGTGATTTGGCGATGATCGCCTTGAAACGTCAGAAGAAACTTCAGGAAGGATCGCCGGAAAGCGCCTTTCATCTGGAAGGAATGGAGAAATGGGCCGACGTACAAAAGCGAATCGACGACTTTATGGCGGAGATTCTGCCCCGCCATCGCAGTGACCACGTCGTCATCGTCACACACGGCGACCCCGTCATCAACATCCGACATTTTTTCACCAAGGAAGACCCCTTCAAGCTTAGTCACCAGCCCTATCCGGACACTGCGAGTCCTGAGCAATTCTACTGGGACCATGCCACGGACAGTCCAATGGACCTGCACAAGGAATTTAC
>CAZUVN010000009.1:8349-23433 GCA_964623835.1 uncultured Candidatus Peribacteria bacterium | reverse complement strand
TTCTTTGTCATAGGAAAGGGCTGGTCGATGCGTGTACTCTGTGGAGCGATGATTGATTCGCATTGCCACTTAGCCGACAAACAATTTGCAGAGGATTTTGATGAGGTAATAGAGCGTGCGAAAGATGCGGGAATCGAGAAGATGATCACGATTGCCGATAGCATTCCCGAAGCACTCGCCTGTATCGAAATTGCTGAAAAGCATCCGCATATTTTCTGCACGGTTGGCGTGCATCCTCACAATGCAAAAGAGTGGAGCAGGGGAGACGGCGAGGTCTTGAAAGAGATGGTGAGCGGATCAAAGAAGGTTCGGGCGATTGGAGAGATCGGATTGGATTATCACTACGATCACTCGCCCCGCGCCGACCAGCGTGCAGTGTTTTTGGAGCAGCTGACTCTCTCACGCGAAGTAGGGCTTCCAGCAGTCGTGCACTGTCGTGAGGCGATCGCTGACATCAAGACAATCGTACGCGAAGTCGAACCGCTGCAGTTAGTACTGCACTGCTGTACTGAAACATGGGACGATGTGCAGTGGCTCGTCGAACTCGGTCACTTCCTCTCGTTCACCGGTATCGCAACCTATCCGAATTCTGCGGCAATTCGCGAGACCATCAAGAACTGTCCACTTCATCAGCTGATGATTGAAACCGATGCGCCGTATCTGGCCCCTGTGCCACATCGCGGCAAGCGCAACGAGCCTGCATATGTCGTGGAAGTTGCCAAAGAAGTCGCGAAGCTTAAGGGTCTCAGTCTTGAGGAGGTTGATGCTGCGACGACCAAAAACGCGATAGAGTTTTTCGGCCTCCGTTCCGCTTAGCTGGAACTACGGCCGACAGGTCGGCTGCTTGTGTTACACTGCGGTATCTTGCAGTTGTAGCTCAGCTGGATAGAGCGCTGCCCTCCGAAGGCAGAGGTCGTGGGTTCGAATCCCGCCAACTGCACCATTCCTGCCTGTCCGGCGTAGCTTGGAGAGCGTAGACGGGTCGGGGACACCATTGTATACGTGCCTGAATTGCTGATATGCACAAAAAGATGGCGGATTTCTAGTCAAAATACGAAAAGACAGGCACAGTCAGTGTTGTAAGCTTAGTTCTAGGTCAAAGAAGCACCCAACTTCTCACACATAGAGTTACGATTATATTCTATTCTATTCTATTCTTATCCGTTTTTTTCTTATGGAAACAGGTTCTATCAAGAAGCTTCTCAATGGCTTCGGTTTTATTTCCCGCGAAGGCAAGGAAGATCTCTTCTTTCATGTTGCGGATCTTGGCGATCTGTCGTTCGACTCTCTGAAGGTGGGCGATGTATTGCAGTTTGAAGTAGGTTCCGGCCCTAAGGGTCCTAAGGCAAGCAACGTTACGATGGCCGCTTAATTCAGGGGCACCATAAAGCACGCGGTGTAACAGCTGCGTGCTTTTTGTTTTTGGGCTTGTTTATGGCAAACCATAAACCCATTGCATCCAGATCCCGCGATCCGTAGGATACGTGAGCTCTTTGCGGATGTAGCTCAATTGGCTAGAGCGACGCCTTGCCATGGCGTAGGTTGCGAGTTCGAGTCTCGTCATCCGCTCCAAATCAATATTGTTTATAAGACGATTTCATACGCATCCTCCTGTTTATCGTGCCTTACTTGATAGGGGATATTATTTGCCGTGAATTCAATATCTCCATTTGGCAACATTCGTGCATCTGGGCTTTGCTTAATAAATGCTTCCATTTTTTCTTTGGTGATATGCATCACAATATCGCCGTCTTTAGCATCGACCGAAAAAGTGACTCCATTGGGAAGGGTATCGCGGACGCTCGGTAGCATCAGCCTTTTCTGAACCTTTTGACCTTTAGCAAGATGACGATCAATTGCATTCAGTATTCCCTGCTTATCTGTTTCATTTTCCCCTTTAGCTGTCTCATATTCTTTGCGAATCTCTGCTATTTCCTTGCCACTTCTTAGTTCTCGCTGAAGTACGCGGTCGTATTTGTTTTGCTGTCCATTTGCCAAAGCTTCTTTGAGTGCCTTCACTGGGTTCGATACTTGCGCCTCCGGTATTTCTCTTAGTAATTTCTGATCACGAAGCATATCCTCCCGTGCAGTTTGCTGTACGAATCCTTGCAGTAGCTCCTTTTCTCTTCCTTTATACTTGAACATTAAGGGTTTTAGATGATTATCCATTGCGCGACCTATGGAGGAAAACATTGTTTCAAAACTCATATTTTTCATTTCACTGGGGTCCATAGATTTCATGACTTGCTCCATTTCTTTCATAAAGCCTTCCATAGCATTTTTCATGTCTCTTCCTGCTGCACTCTCTGGCATAAGATCGTCAACATTCTTCATTTTGAGCGTTGAACGATAGGTGTGGTCATCTAAAGTGGATATCGTTTTCAGATGTGTATTTTCTTTAAATATGTCATCAGTATTAAGGTGTGGCTTTACCCTCTCATGCGACGATGATCGAGGTTGCTCTGTCGGACTAGTCGCTTCGAGTCTATTACTGGGCTTAAAACCTTCAAAATTGGAAAAATAGACCAAGCGGGATTCTCCGTACATGTGTGGATATATGTATGTCATATTTAATATATTATAACATAAAAATTGCATATTTTCAATGTAGTACTTAGCGGTCATAAGTCGGTATGCAACACATAGTCAAAAGCTCTGTTTTCTGCTATACTGGAGAGATTTATGGACTCTCTCGGTTTGTCACCCTCGGCCTGTCTACGGCGTCTCACATTGGCGCTGTTGGCACTTTTTCTTGCATTGCCGTTTATTGCACTGGCGCAGGGTAATCCTCCTCAGAATCAGAACCCCCTGGTTATTCCTCCAGCCAATCTTCCGCTGTTGCAGCCGCTCGATGACGATACCGGATTTCTGACGACCAATAATGCGAACGACGCACTGGAAGCGTTTATGAATTACTTCAATCTCAGTTGGCCGTGGATTGTGGGAACGGCCGCAGGTATTGCGGTACTTCAGGCGCTCGTCGGGGGTATCCAAATTATGATGTCTGGTGCGGACTCCGGTGCGCGCGAAGCGGGTAAAAGCAGATTGATGTGGGCGCTGGCCGGACTTCTGATGATCGGACTTTCCGGTATGTTCCTCGAAATTCTGAACCCGCTCTACTTCCGCCAAGCATGAGTACCTCGCTTCTGACAGCGGCTGCGGTTCCTGATACGCCGTGTACCGGTCTCATCGGTTGCGGTGCCGCAGGATCGAACGTGATTTTGAACAACATGCCGTCACTTGCCGCACTCATGACGATGATTGCCGCGGCGATTGCAGTGTTCTTCATTGTGCTTGCAGGCTTTCGTATGGTGATTGCCCTGGGTGATGACGGACAGATTGCCGATCAAAAAAAGGCGGTTCTCAACGTTCTGCTCGGGTTAGTGGTAGTGATTCTGTCGCAGGCGATTGTCGGATTTGTCGGAACGCAGAACTACGGTCAAGGCGGCGATCCGCTCGATCTGTTCCTGAACTTTGTGGCGTTTGGTATATCCATTTTGCTGACAATCTTCAACGCGTCTGCGGTCATCGCGATCATCTATGCCGGTATTCGCATGGTGTATGCCCAAGGAAAAGCGGATGAATTTGCGAAGGGCAAAACCATCATCACGTGGACAATCGGCGGTGCGGTTATCGCCAACCTTGCGAATGCTCTTGTTCAAGCTCTTGCTGCCATCTTCGGTGTATGAAGCGCATACTGCCCACTCTCATTGGCCTACTTACTCCCGGCGTCTGTGCCGCGGATCTGTCCGATTGGGGGCAGGACAACCCGGGTGTCTCGCAGATGTGGCAGATCATCGACAGTTCGCTTTACACAAGCGTGGCCGGCGGTGATGTAGTGGCTGCACTGACGTACAGCGCGGTGAATTTCATCTTCCCGCTCATCTCCGCTTCCGGTGTTATTCTGATTATGTACGCGGGTATCAGGATGATCGCTTCCCAAGGGAAAGAGGATGATTTCAGCCAAGGGAAGAACATTATTTTCTATGCGTCCGTCGGTATCATCCTGTCGCTGATTGCACGTACCGCCATTCAATTCTTCGTGCAGGGCTTCCTGCCGGAGTTCCTGCGGTAAGAGTCCGTCTCTAGCGTGGCAATAGGGCTTTTTTGCGCTAGACTGCGCCCAATGCCAAGGAAATACATCACAACGGCTATCGATTACCCCAATGCCGCGCCCCATATGGGACACTATTCGTGGGATGGCCACCTACGGTGTCCCTCCCACGTACCCACCCTTCCCTTATTAGAGTCCTCCAGGCTTGGGGCCCCCAAGACCCAAGCCTTCGGACGGTTTATTTAATATGCAAAAGAGACGATATATTACGACGGCGATTGATTACCCAAATGCACCTCCACACATGGGGCATGTACTGGAGAAAGTTTTGGCTGACGTACTTGCACGTTGGTTTCGACTGAGTGGCGATGATGTCCGCTTTCAAATTGGAACCGATGAACACGGCATCAAAATTCAGCAGACGGCAGCTAAGCAGGAGGTGACGCCGTCAGAGTTAGTGGAGAAGAACGTACCGCTCTTCAAAGACCTCTATGCACAGCTGCATATCTCCGCCGATCAGTTTATTCGTACGACCGATCAGCAGCTCCACTGGCCGACGGTTGTCGAGTTATGGAAGAAGTTGCAGGCTGCCGGTGCACTCGAAAAGAGGACCTATACCGGACTGTACTGCACGGGTTGTGAGCGGTTCATTACCGCGAAAGATCTTGTCGATGGGAAGTGTCCGGACCACGGAATTCCGCCACAGGAGGTGAAGGAGGAGAACTGGTTTTTCCTGCTCTCCAAAGAAACCGAGTGGCTCAAGAAGTTACTCGCATCAGACTACAAGATTGTTCCCGAGTACCGCAGCGAAGAGACGATGGCGCTGCTCGAACGCGGATTGGAGGATGTGTCGTTCTCGCGACCTAAGTCCAGTCTGTCATGGGGTATTCCTGTTCCTGGCGACGAAGACCAGACGATGTACGTGTGGTGTGATGCGCTCACAAACTATATCTCCGGCATCGGCCTTCTCACCAATCATGCACAGTCCGAGTACTGGGATGATGCGACGGTGACGCACGTTATTGGCAAAGACATCGCGCGGTTTCATGCGCTGATTTGGCCGGCCATGCTGAAGAGTGCCGGCATCCGCACGCCCGATCAATTGCTGATTCACGGCTTTGTCACCAGCGAAGGGCAGAAGATGAGTAAGAGTCTCGGCAACGTGGTTGATCCGGTTGATGTACTCGCTCGCTTTAAGGGTAACCCGGACCCCATGCGTTTCTTCTTGTGTCACGAAATCCCTGTCGGTCGTGATGGCGACTTCAGCTGGAAGAGACTGGAAGAGATGTATCAGTCAAAGCTGGGCAATCAGCTTGGCAACATGCTGAACCGCACGTTGGTTCTCTTGAAGAAAGATGACGGCGTTGTGCGCTTCCCATCTGGGACAGAAGACTTGCAGCAGACTGCAAAACTGTGGAGCGACTACGGCGCACACATGGATGCCTACGAGATTCACGACGCGATTCAGAGTGTGACCGAGGCGGTGTCGACGATGAACGGCGCGTTTAATACTGCTGCTCCGTGGACCATCAAAGATGATGCAAACAAGCGCATCGAAACACTCGGAACATTTGCCGAATGTCTGCGTCACGCAGCACTGATGCTCCTGCCCTTCATGCCCGATACCGCGTATCGCATCAGCAAGCAGTTGAATGTGCCGTATGCGGAAGAGATGTTGAAGAAAGAGTTTGTGATCACCGATCAGCTGAAAGCCTGGGGAGGATGTCCGGAGTGGACGCAGGTAGGGGAGCCACAGATTCTATTTGCACCGCTTGAATAGTGACTGTATTTTCCCTGTAGCTATGCGGGAGTCTCCTGTGCGTAGTTACTCCGACGTAAGGAGACTTCTGGGCGCTTGGGCGCCCCGAGGGGAGACCGGAGTAACATCTCTCGTATTTGAAAGCCGGACGCATGGATTCTCCGGTGCATCAAATATGAGTCGCCTTCCGCTGGTATTCCAAGCGGATTGTAGATTCCCTTCTACTGCCGCCTTTCCCTGTCTATAGGGAAGGGCGGCGCTTTTTGAGGTTTCTAAGCAATTCCTTTGTCTTTTTGTGCAATATTTGACAAATTATAAATAAGTATTAATATATAATCACATTCCCCATGAAAGGAGGAGAGTGTGTCACTGAAAATACTTGGATAGTGTCCACGACCTCAAACACGAAAGGAGGAGAGCAATGCTCTCGGGAATACCGCCGCCCTAACAAGCGGCACACGGGGGAGGCAACGCGCCTCTCCCTTATTTTTGTGTGCAGTTGAGATCGGCAATCGTTGGCTCTACACTCACGGTACTCCCGGAGCTTGCGAGTGTGGAATCCAGAAGATGACGCAGTGGCAAGAAACCCTGAGGAGTTCTCTACCTCTTTTTCTTTTTATCCTATGTTCGATCCAATGTCAGAACTCACCGGCGGCATGCCGCAAGATGATCAGCCAATGCAGCAGGCTCCAGCACCTCGTCCTCATCACAGCGGCGGAGGACAGCGCGGTTTTGCCGATGATGTTCACTCGATTACGATCCACGCCAAGCAGCGCACGTTCTACATCGACCTCAAGAAGTCCGGCAACGGTATGTTCTTCAAGGTTTCGGAAAAGTCCCGCGGTGGACAGAAGACAACCATCATGTTTGATGCCGAAGATCTGCAGCAGTTCATTGCTGCGTTCAACGAAATGGCGACGAAGCTCTGAGCTTCTAGCTGATAGCTTGTAGCTTCTAGAAAGCGTGTCTATCCTTCGACCGGGCTCAGGATGACACGTTTTTTTAATGAATTCCACGGCGCCAATCGTCGGCCTTCATCGGCTTTTTTCCTGGAGGCTGAATGAGTGTGACGAAGAGTGTTGTCTCTTCTGCACATCCAAGCGGAATGCCGTGCGGTACGGGCTCGAGCGATGTTTCGATCAGCTTCACCGAGTGCCCTTCAATCTCGCAACTCACACCGGGCCACGGGTTGAGCGCACGGACTCTTCGATCGATATCGATCGCAGTCATTTTTGCCTGATCAACAATGCCGTCTTCTTTCTCGAGTTTACGGCAGAAGGTGGCACCTTCCGACGGTTGTGTTTCCGGCTTTAGCGGCTTCTTCAAAGTTTCGACTAGGAGTGCTGCGCCGATATCGGCAAGCGTTTGACGAACCGTTGTCGCCGTATCAGCAGGCGTCAGCGGAAGAGTCGCAGTACTGAGAATGGGGCCCGCATCCAATTCATGGACCATCACCTGTACGGTGACACCTGTTTCGCTATCACCGTTCAGAATTGCATGCTCAACAGGCGAAGCACCTCGCCAGCGGGGGAGAACTGACCCATGCACGTTCACCGGAGCAATGCGCGGCAGATCTAGTACCTGCTGCGAGAGAATTTTTCCGTACGCGACAACAATAAGGAAATCGGGGACAAGGTCGGGATGTTCGGCAAGATATGCGGGCAATTCATCATTCACTTTTTCCGGTTGTAACACCGGTATATCTAAACTCTGTGCCAGAATTTTTACCGGGGGTGCGGTGACGGTTTTCTTTCGACCGACGGGTTTGTCCGGTTGGGTCACGACAAGCTTGATATCGAATGCATCATCGGCTGCAAGTGCGCGAAGCGATGCAACGGCGAAGTCGGGAGTGCCGCAGAAAATCACAGAATATTTTTTCTTCATATATGAATTATAGCATGTGTCATGGTGAGTATATTTTTTGGAACAAACATCTACGACATCAACAATGACAATCGTTGCAACGCCATATGATTGTTCCATGGCGTCCATAGACGTATCATCTTCTCCTTTATGCCCGTTTCACTCAGCGATGCTCAGGCGATACATGATGCTGCATCCAAGGCGAAGCGTGTCGTGTGTGTATGTCATCGCGGACCGGACGGAGATGCCATTGGGTCGCTGGTGAGCATCGGTCTTCTGCTTGAGCAGGCGATTCCCGGAAAGAAAGTCGTGATGTGGTGTGTTGATGAGGTGCCCGAGACATTCGAGTATGTGCCATCTGTTCAACGTGTGACTACACCCGCTCCATTGGAAGAAGGAGATGTGGTTATCACCGTTGATTGTGCCGAAGCGAAAATGACGGAAATGCAGCAGACGCATCCGACGATGTTTGATGGAAAAACGCCGTTGATTATGATCGATCATCATCCCGGCAATCCACTGTTCGGTACCCAGAATATCCTTGTTCCAACTGCCGCTTCGACCTGCGAAATTATTGTGCAGATAGCCGATCTCCTGAAGTGGAATATCACGCAGGACATTGCGACTGCGTTGCTTACAGGCGTGTATACCGATACCGGCGGACTACTCCACAGCAATACCTCGGCACAGGTCTATCGCACGGTTGCGCGGCTTCTGCGAGCAGGTGCCCGTCAGCAATTAATTGTCTCGGCGGTCTTCCGCACGGCCAAACTCAGCACCTTAAAGTTATGGGGACGAGTGCTCGAGAAGATCAGCATCAGCGAAGAAGGCGGAGCAATTTCTGCGGTAACCGAAGGAGACTTCCGCGCGACTGGCGCGGATTACTCAGAGTTGGCGGGAGCGATCGACTACGTCAACGCCGTACCCGGTATGCGCTTCTCGATGGTTCTTTCTGAACGCGACGGAAAAGTGAAAGGCAGCCTTAGAACGCTGCGCGATGATGTCGACGTCGCGGCGATGGCTGGAAAGTTCCAGGGTGGGGGACACAAGAAAGCTGCGGGCTTTGCGCTTCAAGGAAAGCTGAAACCGGAGGTTCGGTGGAAGGTGGTGGAGGAGACGAAACGGGAGGACGATAAAAAGGACGTGTCATCCTGAGTTCGATGAACCATGACACGCTTAGGCCTTCTCCGCCTCGTTCTTCATCATCTCACTGGGCTTGGTCGTAATCAGCTTTGCTTCATCGGGGCTGGCAATCACTTCGACGGCGACGTGCTTGTAGCCGGCAAAGAGGATGCCTTGTCCGACGGCACTGTTGAGCAGCACGTACTTTTCACCATCGGTCAGATAGAACAACTTCTGCAAGTTATCGACTGTCGTCGGTGACTGCTTGAGCAGCACCTGCAATGAAGAGTTGGTAATGATCGGTTTACCGAAGGGGGATTCAACGAAATCTTCCACGTCCTGTGTAATGGTCGTGACTCCCAGGTAGTACTTGCGAGCGCGCTTCACGATGCCGTACAGGAAGCGTGCGGAGTCTTCGTGTTGCATCAGGTTCCATGCTTCATCGATGACGAGGATGCGTTTCTTGAGCTCAGCGCGGATGCGGTTCCAGAGGAAGTTCAAGACGATGTAAATCGCAATCGGGCGCAGCTGCTCTTCCAAGTCACGGATCTGGAAGACGACCATCTGGTTATCCAAGTTCACGTTTGTCTTCTGATCGAACAATCCGGCAAAGCTTCCTTGTGTGTACTTCTGCAGAATCTTTGCCATGTTCTCACCGCCTTCGGTGGTCATTAGCACGTCGACCAATTGGCCAAGCGTGGGGACTTCTCCGAGGGTTAGATCCGTTGCCTGCAGCGTAATGCCGTTCAATGCGTAGGTATCCAGAATCGCCTTATCAAGAATGCCGTCTTCCGACGGCGTGATCGGTCCAAGCATCAGCCTTAGCAGGCCGTGCAGGTTGATGACCGCTGCGCGTAGCACTTCTCCCGGAGCGGCGTCATCGCCACGAATCGCCTTGGGCAAATCGAACGGGTTGATGCGGAAGGGGCTCTGAATGGAGAGGGGGATGAACGATCCGCCCACTGCTTCGCAGAGGTTGGTGTATTCGTTTTCCGGGTCAATCACCATCACTTCGGTTCCGAGCATCAGGTGGCGCAGCAGCTCAAGCTTGGCCGTGAACGACTTACCCGCACCGGAGGTTGCGAAGATGTTGCTGTTGGCGTTCGGCAGATCGAAGCGATCGAAGATGATCAGCGAATCATTGTGACGGTTGATGCCGTACAGGATGCCGTGGTCATCCGTCAGGTCGCTGGAGCTGAAGGGGAAGCTTGCAGCCAGCGGACTGGTGTTCATGTTGCGGTTGATTTCAATCTCATCGAGACAGATCGGCAACGTCGACGTCCATGCGTGCTCCATCTGGAACATCGCCGGCTTGGTCAGCACCAGCTTTCCGCCCAGCACCGATTCGATATCTGTCTGCACCTTCTTCAGACGGTCTTCGTCCTCGGCATACACCGTGATGTACATTCCGAACTGGAAGAGTTTTTCCTGACCGCGTGCCAGAAGATCGCGTAGCTCTTCTGCGTCTTGCAGAGCGGCTTCCAACGACGGATCACGAACGATCCCGCGCTGCTCCAACATGCGGATGGACGAGCGAAGTTCCGCGACTTTCTTGCGCAGCATTTTCATGATCGCCTTGTTCGAGCTCGGATAGATGAACTGGGAAATATCCATAGTCGCGTCCTGGTTCACGGTCTGTGCCAACCAGTTCGGGAAAATGAAGTTCGGCCAGTTGTAGGCGTACAACGTTCGAGCATATTGATCGTTGATGATCAGCTGTTTGCTCTGGACCTGTATTCCCGCAGGGGCAATCAGATCGAGCATTTTCTGCAAACCCTGTTCGTAGCGTTTCACCGATTCTAATTCTTCCGGTGTCAGTGCTTCGTCACCCGAGTGTTGCTCCAACATTGCTTCTGTCTGTTTTGTCAGACCGAGCAATTCGTCCATTGCTTCCAGCAGCGGGTGCTGAAGGGGCATGGAAGGGGCCGTTTGAGGGGGTGTCTGTTCGGACATGTGTGTATCTGATTATTATAGCAGAAACGGGGTTTTTGGACAATCATTTAGAAGGGTTAAAAATAGTGTTTTAGGCTATAATTTAGCTTCAAATAAAGCTTTTAAGCCGGACAAAGTCTCCATTTCTTTTGCTCGTCCAAAAGAAATGGAGGAAAGAAAAGGACGTATGCGCCAAAACTCCTCCACCCGGCTCTGTATCTCCTCATCGATTCCTCCAAGGCTTCGGAATCGACTCGTCGATACACGATCAGAGCCTTCCCCTTCACTCCCATGGCGCACAGGCCGCCCGCTATTTTGTTGATAATTTTACAGCGATCCCGGGTCAAAAATGGACTGTCTGGACCGTCTGCGTCCCTGTTCAATCAATCCGTAGTCCTCAACGCCCGGAACATCAACAACGCTGATACCGGCAAGTAGGGCTTCACGGTTGGAGGTCATCACCGTCACACGCTCCTCTGCAATATCGAGGAGATCGACAAACAGATTTCGGATGCTGCGCAACTCGTCAATTTTTGCATCGATTTCCGCAAGCTCACCGCGGCCTTCAATCAGGCTTTTCTGTTGCTCGCTGGCAGTTGCATAGTCCTGCTCACGCAGTGCCGTATTCAGCTGTGACTGTGATCGGGCGACGTCACCACGCACTTCCCGACGTTCATCCATCAATACGTCCATCTGCTGTTCTAGCCCTTGCTCATGACTCGTTGAGCGTTCGCCCAGAGCTTGCAGATTCGATAGGTACGTATCAAATGCCTCTACTCTGTCTGTGCTGCGGTTCAGCATATCCGGCACATCAACCTGGAGAATCGCCCCGAGGGTTTCCAGAAGGGCGAATGACTCCTCCTGTTCCTCGCCGGTTTCATTGAGTAGATCCATCTGAATATTGATGCCGGCAAGCGCCGATCGGAACATCATCTGACGCATCAAAAAGTCTGACAAATACACACCCAAAAGGGCGCTGGAACGGATCGAAGCGAATGCGTCCGATCCCTTCACCAGCTCTACCGTCCACCGCACCGCCAACGGGGCGATAGTCGGCGTAAACGACACGACTTCCTGCCGGCCGCAGGAGGCAAGCATCGTGACGGCCGTGACACTGAGTAGAAGATGACGGACTGTCCGCTTCATCTCATTATTATACCATTTTTTCAAATATAGAGCAATTACCCTCCAACACGATTTGGGGGTGATGGAGACAGTCAAAACATGTGTTCGTCACACGAGTATTTTCTGTATGCAAGAGCAACTTTTTATTTCAACTGGAAGCACGCATTTGCTCTGCTATAGTTCGCTTAATTTCCCGAACAGAACGTTTGTTCAACCCCCATGTTCGACTTGCTCACTCCGGAGGCCCAGTCACTATGCAAAAAGCTGTACGGCTTGGGCGACATCGACCTCCAATGGGAGGCCCCGAAGGATGCTGAACATGGCGATGTGTCAACAGCGGTGGCGCTTCGTTTGGCAAAACAGGTCGGGAAAAAGCCGGTGGAGATTGCGCAGGAGATTGCCGATGGCTTAAACGGATCTTCCATGATAGAAAAAGCGGAGATCGCCGGGCCCGGCTACGTGAACATCTGGCTGACATCGGATGTCTTGATGAAGGCATTGTCCGATGTTGGTTCTTCATGCGTACCGAAGAAGCCAGGAAAAGACGCGCCCATTGTTGTCGACTACTCGAGCCCCAATATTGCGAAACCACTCGGCATTCATCACATCCTCTCCACGATCATCGGGCAGGCAGTGGTGAACTTGTACACGCACGATGGCATCAAGATGGTTCGCTGGAATTACCTCGGCGACTGGGGGACGCAATTTGGAAAGTTGGCGGTTGCCTATCAGCGATGGGGGAACGGTAAGCCTGTTGCCGAGCACTCGCTCGATGAACTGTTGGCGCTCTACGTAAAGTTTCATGATGAAGCCGAGAAAGACGAGGCACTTGAAGCGGAGGCCCGTGCGATGTTTCAGAAGCTGGAAGAGGGAGATGTCGCAACGAAGGCCTTTTGGTCCGATGTCGTGTCTGTGACCAAGCAGTCACTCTCCGGCATCTACGGTCGCCTTCATGTGTCGTTCGATGTGGAGGATGGAGAAAGTCATTATCAGGACAAGATGAGTGCGATTGTGGAAGATGGAAAGAAGAAGGGTGTGTTTGTCCCCGGCGAGAAGGGCGCGCTGATCGCACAGTTCGACGAGGCATCGGGTATGCCGCCGGCAGTCATTGTGAAGGGGGACGGATCGACGTTGTACCACACGCGTGATCTTGCATTATTGCGCGATCGTATCGAGCGCTTTCATCCGCAGGCGGTGTACTACGTCGTTGATATGGCACAGTCGCTGCACTTCCAGCAACTGTTTGCTATCGAGCATCAGCTGGGCTGGGACACGCCCAGGCAGGAGCACATTGCGTTTGGTCGCATGCGTTTTGCCGATGGATCGATGAGTACCCGCAAGGGCAATATCCTTAAGTTGGAGCATGTACTCGACGAGGCGGTGAAGCGCGCGGCAGACATTATTAAAGATCGTGGGGATGCTATTCAGACCGATGACCCAGATGACTTGGCGGAGATGATGGGCATAGGTGCATTGGTCTACGGCATTCTCAGCCAGAACCGAAAGATGGATATGGTCTTCGACTGGGACAAGATGCTCAGCTTTGACGGTAACAGCGCGCCGTATCTTCAGTACACCCATGCTCGCGCTCGGTCCGTTCTTCGTAAGGCCGAGTCCGATGGTGCATCTGCTCCTGCTGTCGACACATTTACACCCCATGAGCGTGGGTTGATTCTGACCCTCCTGAAATATCCGTCGGTCCTGGTCACAGCACGTACCGAGCATCTGCCGCACAAACTCGCGAATTACCTCTACGACTTGTGTCAGACATTTAACGCGTTCTACAACGTCGATTCCATTCTCCAAGCAGACGAGCCTCAGCGCTCGCTGCGCCTGTTCCTCTGTCGCTCCGTGGCCGACGTGCTACGCAGCGGTGCTTCTCTTCTCACGATCCGCGTTCCGGATCGCATGTAATTCCCCCTCACCCCTTTATCATGGCAAACAGGTACCGCCGCCCAGCCTCCCGTTCATCCCGTTCGTTCCATCCACTCGTTCCATTCCTGATTGTTGCTTCCTTCGGCATCCTGTTTGTTGGATGTAGCGGACCCGAAGATGTCGAAGAGACGATGGTTTTCACGGACGACGATGAGGCTCTCTATCGCGAATTGGCTGACAGCGCCTCTGGCACAACAGCTATGACGGGGTCCGGAGAAGATCTTCCATTTATTGCCCCTCTCGATAGCGGCTCCGGAAGTTCATCCGATGATTCGGTCGTTCTTGATCTTTCGTTGGTTGATTCCTATGCCGCGATGCGAAAGGGGGCCGCGGGTAATGGATCGTACCAAGTGACCAACACGTTCTTGAATGTTCGTGATCAGGCTTCGACCGGAGGAGCAAACATTGCACAGTACCAGTTTGGTCAGGCGGTGAACGTTGTGGAATTCATCGACTCACAGTGGGCGAAGATCAAGATGGCCGATGGAAAAGAAGGCTACGTCGCGCATCGCTATCTGGCAAAGGCGACCAGCGAGGAACGGCTTGCTGATGAGAAGAAGCAGTTTGAGGGAATGTACTACGTGAGCTTCGGATTCGTGAACATGCGTAAGAGTGCAGACCAGAGCAGCGACAAAATTGGGGAAATTCCGGGCGGAAAAATTATTCGTCCTTCCCAAATCCAAGGTGGATGGGCGAAGGTGACCTACGATGGAAAAGAGGGATTCGTGTCTGAGTCCTACTTGGCTCCTTTCCTCCCCAACTTCATTGTTCGGCAGGAGACATACGATCTACCTGTTCTGCACTATCGTCTAACCAGCGATCGAACCGATGAGCTTCTGTCGATGATGAGTAAGCAGGTGACCGAGTTGCGAGCACAGGGTTATACCTTTATGACCTTTACAGACTTGCGCGATCTCCTGGTTCGACAGCAGGAGCGTGATGTTCGCTTGGACCCCAAGAAGGTCATTGTCGGTGTCTCCGGTATTACCCCGGATAACATCAAAGATGTATCGTCGTCGCTGAACACAGCGGGCATCAATGCAACGCTCTTCATTCAGACACAGCACATCGGACTTTCAGGTATTACCGAAAAGACTCTTCTGACAATGATGGCGAACGGCTTTGACATTCAGTCCGGCACGCACACCGGTGATGACCTGCGCGCACTGACCAATGCCCAGGCTGAGTTGGAGCTGCAGCAGAGCCGCAAGTTGCTGGAGGAGTACACGCACAAGACAGTCTTCGCCGTCGCGTATCCACAAGGCGGAACCAACGATCGCATTGCGCAGATTGC